>JAXJVN010000074.1:0-2351 GCA_036308545.1 Eubacterium sp.
CTGTGCAGGGAAGCACAGAAATGGAAAGTGCAGTCGCTGAAAATGACGTGACTGCGGCAGCAGCTTCGGAAGCAGAATCCCCTGCTCCCAAGGGAAATGCCTTGGCGGTCTATTTCAGCAGAGTCGGAAACACGGATTTCCCTGAGGGGATTGACGCGGATTCCAGTGCAAGTATCCGGATCGATGACAATGGTCTTATGGGAAATGCCGGTCAGATCGCGGCGTGGATTGCAGAGGAAGCAGGCTGCGAAACGATGGAGATCCTGACAGAGGAAACCTATCCGGCAGATTACAATGAAACGGTCGACCAGGCAAAGCAGGAGCAGAACGAAGGCTTCAGACCGCTTTTGAAGGCTGATGAAAAGGCGGTTGAGGATTATGAAACGATCTATCTTGTCTTCCCCAACTGGTGGGGAGACCTGCCCATGCCTGTCTATTCTTTCCTGGAGGCGCATGATCTGGAAGGAAAGACTGTCAACGTCTTTGTCACACACGAAGGAAGCCGCTTCTCCAATACCGTCGGAACGATCGCGGAGCTGGAACCCGGCGCGGATGTCCGGGAAGGACTTGCGATCCAGGGCGGAAGCGTCTCGGACAGTGAGCAGACGGTCAGACAGTGGGTGATTGATAATAAAGACTGAAGATAATCCGAATTAAGGATGATCAGAACCAAGGATGATCGGAACCAAGGATGATCAGAACCAAGGATGATCAGAACCGGATAAGAAGGAATGAAGCCCGGAAACTGCTTGCGGCAAAATAAAACAGCGCCTTGGGTGATGCTTACCCTGGGCGCTGTTTTCATATTGACAAGAAAAAAATAAATTCATACCATAAAGGCAGGAACTCTGATTTTGGCAACAATAAACGGCAGCTTCTGTCGGGAAAATCGAGAGGTATGAATATGGAATTCAAAGAAGTGATCAAAGCCCGTTATTCCTGCAAAAAATATGGTGACCGCAAGGTGGAGCCCGAAAAGCTGAACGCCATCCTGGCAGCGGGACGGCTGGCACCCACTGCAAAAAACCTGCAGGAGCAGCATGTCTATGTGCTCCAGTCGGCAGAGGCGCTCGCAAAGTTCGATGCCGTGACTCCCTGCCGTTACGGTGCGCCCACAGTGCTCCTTGTTGCTTTCGACAAGTACAATGTATTTACCTATCCCGGCGGCAAGAGAAATTCCGGTATTGAAGACGCGACGATCGTGGCGACGCACATGATCCTGGCGGCGGCCGATGAGGGCGTGGACAGCTGCTGGATCAACAATCTCGATCCGGATCAGCTGGCAGCGGATCTGGGTCTTCCGGAGAACGAAGAGATCCTGATGGCGATGGATCTGGGCTATGCGGCAGAGGGTGTCGGTCCGCTCCCCAACCACAGCAGCAGGAAAGATCTTTCTGACACTGTAAGCTATATCTGAGCGGAGCTCTGCACGTAGATAAAGGCCGGCCGACTATTCATCTGTTTTCGACAGGGCATCCTCGACAGGGCATCTCCGACAGAGCATCCTCGACAGTGCATCTCAGACAGGGGGCAAACAGTAACGATAAGCAATGCGGACGGGAAAATTTATGCAAGAAAAGAACAGTTTGTTTTTACCTGAAAGAATAGATCTGCATATGCATTCGACGGTCTCTGACGGCACAGATCGTCCGGAAGAAATTCTTAAACTGGTAAAGGAAGCGGGAATTGAATTATTTTCAATCACAGATCATGACGCTGTGAAAGCCTGCACCAGTATCCGGGAAAAATGGAAAAAAGGGGATCCTGCTTTCATTACCGGGGCGGAATTTTCCTGCAAGGACGACCAGGGCAAATACCATATCCTCGGATATGGATATGATCTGAAGGCCTCTTCAATCCATGAACTGGTCAGAACGGCTCACGGTTACAGAATGGACAAAGTGCTTGCCCGACTGGATTTCCTTAAAAAAGAATTTGGATTTGTATTTCCGGAGAAGGCGATCGAAAAGATCCTTGCTCTTGACAATCCCGGAAAGCCCCATATCGGAAACCTTATGGTGAAATTCGGATACGCGGAGTCAAGGGACATCGCGATCACCCGCTATGTCAATAAGTGTACTTACAAGAGCAAATATTTAAAGCCGGAAGCCGCGATCAAGGGAATCATCGATGGCGGCGGTATTCCGGTACTGGCGCATCCTGCCTTCGGCAACGGGGAGCAGATGATCGTCGGTGAAGAGATGAGCAGACGCCTCGACCGCCTGAAAGGCTTCGGGCTGCAGGGAGTGGAGGCATATTATTCGAAGAATACGATTAAACTCCGGGAGGAATTGCTGGCTTTTGCCGGAGAAAAGGACCTGCTGGCCACAGCCGGCAGCGATTATCACGGC
>JAXJVN010000075.1:0-34191 GCA_036308545.1 Eubacterium sp.
CGAACGGGTATGCTCGCATACCCACTCGGCGAACGCCGCGATAACGAGTGAAACCCGCGAAGCGCGTTTCATCTCGTTTGCAAAGACAATGAGCCGGACCGGCGGCAAGAATCAGCCTTCTCTGTTCGGTTTTTCATCGAATCAACTGGATTTATGTACAAAAAATATTAAGATATGTTGAAAAATCCGAAATTTTATGGTAAATTTTACAGGCATTCGATGGAAAATGGGAGGAAATTTATTGTGAGTAAAAAAAATACCGAAAATTTGGATGCGGTTCAAAGCCCGGGTACAAATCGCGCGAGCTTTTCCGGAAAACTGGGTTATGTACTGGCAGCGGCAGGATCGGCTGTAGGTCTTGGAAATATCTGGAGGTTTCCTTACCTGGCGGCAAAATATGGCGGGGGTATGTTTGTCCTTACCTATATTATTCTGACGATTACCTTCGGCTACGTTCTGATCGTTACGGAAACAGCACTTGGACGCATGACCCGGAAAAGTCCTGTTGGCGCTTTCGAGACATTTGGAGACCGGCTGCCTTTTAAACTGGGAGGATGGATCAATGCCATCATTCCCATGCTGATCGTTCCTTACTACAGCGTCATCGGAGGGTGGGTACTGAAATACCTGTTCGAGTATATGCTTGGCGACAGAACACGGATCGCCCGGGACGGCTATTTTGGAAACTTTATCGCAAGCTCCGGACAGGTAGAACTCTGGTTCATGGTATTTGCGGCATTGAATTTTATCGTCATTCTGATGGGCGTGCAGTCCGGCATTGAACGGATATCCAAAATCATGATGCCGATTCTGGTTATTCTTGCCATTATCATTGCTGTTTTTTCCGTTACCAGACAGGGAGCGGCGGCAGGCGTCCGGTATCTTTTTGTTCCGGACCTGAAAAACTTTTCCATCATGACCGTAGTAACGGCTATGGGACAGAACTTCTATTCACTTTCCATAGCCATGGGCATTCTCTACACCTACGGCTCCTACATGAAAAAGGATATTGATATTGAACATTCCACCTGGGAGGTTGAAATCTTTGATACCGGTATCGCTCTTCTTTCTGCCCTCATGATCATTCCGGCAGTGTTTGCTTTTTCAGGAGGAGACAGAAATGCGCTGAATGCGGGCCCGTCCCTTATGTTTATTACCCTGCCAAAGGTATTCGCCAGCATGGGCGCAGTCGGGACTGCCGTAGGAATTCTGTTCTTCATCCTTGTTCTGTTTGCAGCGCTGACCAGCTCTATTTCTCTGATGGAAACCAGCGTTTCTACCTTTACAGATGAACTTCACGTTAACAGAAAAAAAGCCAGCGCCATGATGGTCATTGTCATGATGGTGATCGGAACCCTCTCTTCTGCCGGTTACGGAGCACTGTCCGGAGTAACGGTATTCGGCATGCAGTTCCTGGACTTTTTTGACTTCCTGACCAACTCAGTCATGATGCCGATTGCAGCGTTTGCAACCTGCCTTCTGGTCGTCATTGTCGTCGGAACGAAAAAAATCGAAGCAGAGGTGGAAATTTCTTCAAGATTCCGCTGGAAGAAACTTTACAATGTGTGCATCCGCTACATAGCTCCGGTTTGCATTGTCATCATCCTGATCAGCTCGATCCTCAACGTACTGGGTATCATTCATATGTGATTTTTTTGCAGTATAAGAGCCGGACCTGTCGCAGAAAAACTGCGGAAGTTCCGGCTCGTTTTTATGCGAGCAGCGAGCCGATTGGACCATGTTTGTGTGTTCCGGTTCGTTGACCCTGCCGCGTTAACGTGTTAAATTTTAAAAGAGCTGATGAAATTTCAAGCCTTCAGGAGGTTTATAACCTATGATCTGGAACGAAGCAAAAGAATGTATGTCGAGAGATGAAATCGCTTATCTGCAGAGCAAACGTCTCGTGAAAGTCGTCGATAAGGTTTACCACAACGTTGAATATTATCGAAAAAAGATGCAGGCGGAAGGTCTGGAGCCCGGGGACATCCGCGGCATTGATGACCTGAAAAAACTTCCCTTTACGACATATGAGGACCTGAATAAAACTTATCCTTTCGGTATGGCTGCTGTTCCCAGGTCAGAACTGGTCCGCGTGCACGCTTCCAGCGGTACAACCGGAAAACCCAAAATAGGAGTTTATACCAGGAGAGATATCGATATGTGGGCGGAGTGCGTTGCGCGCTGCCTGTCCATGGCAGGCATTACCCGTGACGATGTCATCCAGGTAGGATATGGCTACGGCCTGTTTACCGGAGGACTTGGCGCGCATTACGGCGCAGAATATCTCGGTGCTCTTGTTCTTCCTATGTCCACAGGCAATACGAAAAAACTTGTCGATATGATGGTGGACTGCGGCGTTACGGCAATCGCCTGCACGCCGTCTTATCTCCTTCATGTAGCGGAAGAACTTGAGAAGTGGAAACTGGTCGATCAGATTAAACTGAAAGCTGCGATCTGCGGGGCAGAACCCTGGACAGATGAGATGCGGGACCAGATGGAAAGCCGCCTGCATATCAAGGCTTACGATATTTACGGGCTGACGGAAATCTGCGGACCGGGCGTTGCCTGCGACTGCCGGTATCATAAAGGACTTCATATCTGGGAAGATCATTTCCTGCCCGAGATCATCAATCCGTCTACGATGCAGCAGGAACCCGGAGGAACAGACGGAGAACTGGTAATCACAAACCTGACCAAGGAAGGCATGCCTCTGATCCGCTACAGGACCAAAGACCTTACCAGCCTGGATTACGGCAAATGTGAGTGCGGACGGACCATGGCCAGGATTCAGCGTTTCAAAGGCAGAAGCGACGACATGCTGATCATCCGCGGAGTCAATGTATTCCCGTCCCAGGTAGAAGCAGCCCTCTTAAGTGTAAACGGAACAACGCCGCACTATATGATGGTCGTCGACCGCGTGGGCAACAGCGATACACTTGAGGTTCAGGTAGAAGTTGCGGAGAATGTTTTTACAGACGAAGTCAGCAGCCTGCAGAAACTTTCTGATCAGGTCCATGCAAAGCTGAAAGCAGCCATCGGCCTCAATGCAAAAATCAAACTGGTAGAGCCGAATGGCCTAGAACATTTCGATGGAAAATCAAAGCATGTCATTGATAAACGTAAACTGTATCAGAGATAAGGAGGACCGGGTAAATGTATATCAAGCAGATTTCTGTTTTTCTGGAGAATAAAAAAGGCAGACTGGACCAGGTCCTTGGCGTGCTTGGCGACGCGGGGATTGACCTGCTTTCGGTCAGCCTGGCAGACACCTCTGATTTCGGTGTTCTGAGGCTGATTGCAAAAGAACCCGAAAAGGCAAAAAAAATCCTCACAGATGCGGGAATCACCTCACGTATTGACGAAGTCATTGCCGTAGTTGTTCCGGATGCTCCGGGCAGTCTGCAGAAGGTACTGGGTATGCTGAACGAAGGCGGAATTGACATCAGCTATATTTATGGCCTGTCCATAGATGGCCCCGGTGCGCCGATTGCCATCAAGACCAGCAATCAGGCAAAAGCAGCTCAGATCCTGGACCTGAGCGGGGTAAAAACCATTATGCAGGCAGAACTCGACGAACTTTAAAAAGTAGGTCTGGCTGTAAAGTAGGTCTGGCTGTAAAGTAGGTCTGACTGTAAAGTAAGTCTGGCTGTAAAGTAGGTCTGGCTGTAAAGTACGTCTGACTGTAAAGTACGTCTGACTGTAGAGTATGTCTGAATTTGTTAAAGGCAGTTTTTTCCGGCAGAGCGTTTGTCCGAACATCGCCTATGGAAGAGGGATTCCTCTGCTCGATTGCCGCAATGCCATGAACAGTAAAGATGGAGTATAAATGAAACTTGGACTTGTAGTAGAAGGAGGCGGCATGAAGTGCGCCTACACGGCTGCCATTCTGGACCGCTTCCTTGACGATCAGGTAAGATTTGACTATATCATCGGCGTCTCGGCGGGGGCTACCTGCGCTGCATCGTATGCTGCAGGGCAGAGGGGCAGGAACCGCCGATTCTTTGTTGACCATGTAACGGAACCGGATTATATGGGGGCAAGTGCCTTCCTCAGAAGCGGTCAGTTTTTCAATCTTCAGTATATTTACGGAGAGCTGACAGAGGAAGGAGGCGGAGATCCGCTGGATTATCAGGCACTCATGGCAAATCCGGCCAGTCTTCTTGCAGTAGCGACGGACCGGGAAACCGGCAGACCGGTATATTTTTCCAAAGAGATGGCAGCACCGCACGATTACAGAATCTATATGGCAACCTGTGCCATACCGGTCGTCAGCAAGCCTATTGAGATAAACGGCCGTTACTATTACGACGGAGGCTGTTCGGATACGCTTCCTGTCAGAAAAGCCCTGGACGACGGATGCGATAAGGTCGTCGTCTTGCTCTGCAGACCAAAGGATACCGTAAGAGAACCGGAGAAGCATAAGAAAATTTATCACCGTGTTCTGAGAAATTATCCGTGTCTGGTTCATGAACTGGATACCCGTTACATCCGTTATAACAAATGTCTGGAATCAACCAGAAAGCTGGAAGAAAAGGGACGCGCTCTGATCATCGCTCCGGACAGCAAGCTGGACATCACGACTTATACAAAAAATCCCCAGGAACTGCAGGGACTGTATGACATCGGGCTGCGGGAATATGAAGCAAAGCGGAAGAAAATCCTGGACTTTGTCGGGTGCGGGTACTGTGAGAACAAGTCTTCCATATAGACCCGGTTGAAAATTTCCGCCGGGTCTGCGGGAACAAGTTATGGAGATAGACCCATACGAAAAAAATACCGGTTTTATGGAAATAAGAAGTATGAGAATTTTTAGAAGAATATATGCTGCATTTTTCGCAGTTATTTTGTTATGTGGATGTCTGCTGGCGGGATGCGGGGCACCGCAGCAGGCGGCTTCTTCATCAGCGATGGAATCAATTTCCTCAGGCAGGACTGCAAAGGAAGCAGAAGAAAAGGAAAGTGTCAGGACAGAGAGCATCAGCCTGGCTCAGGACATTGAGACAATAAGTACTCTGTCCACCGGAGAAGGAGCGGATGGCGGAAACGAGAACGGGAATACGAATGTGTCTGCCGTCACATCCTCGGAAGCGAAAGAGGAGGAGTCGCTTGTGAGCGCTTCTTCGGACCGGGAACCGGGACCGCTGGTATGCATCGATCCCGGTCATTCGAATTTGGCAGGCGTATTGGGAAGGGTCCCGCTTGGTCCGGGATCTTCTGAGACCAAGCCGGGCGACGTTCTGGGAACGAAAGGGGCTGCTACTGAGGTTCCGGAATATGAGCTGACTCTTCAGGTTTCCAAATTGCTGAAAGCTGAGCTTGAGGCCAGAGGATATCGTGTGATCATGACCAGAGAGGAAAATGATGTCACGGTGGACCTGGTCCGGCGAGCTGAGATTGCGAATGAGGCGGGTGCTGATATCATGGTAAGAATTCATGCCAACGGGTCGGATAATTCTTCTGCAGCAGGCGCTCTTGGAATTTGCATTACAGAAAATAATCCTTTTGTCGCGAAAAACTACGTTGAGTCCCGGAAACTGACAGAGGACGTACTTAACAGTTATTGCGAGACAACAAATCTGAAAAATACGGGAATCTGGGAGACCGACTCCATGGCTACGTCCAACTGGGCCCAAATGCCGACGACACTTTTGGAACTGGGATTCATGACCAACCCGGATGAAGACAGAAGGATGGAAGAAGCGGATTTTCAGAAACTTATGGCAGACGGGATCGCGGATGGAATAGAACGCTACTTCGGCTGAAGCGGAGAAAGCAGACGCTGCTGAGAAAGTAGAAGCTGTGGAGAAAGCAGATAGGGATTAGATGCCAGGAATGGATAAGGCAGGCATGGATGAGGCAGGAATCAAAAGCCAGCTTGCATTATGATCGTTTTTGTAAAAAATATGGTTATCTGCTGACACATACAGCTGTAATCATCGTGATAAAATACATGTTAGAAAAGTTCAGAAAACGAACCGAATAAAAAAATATTTATTATCTGTGGGGGAATGAAAATGAACAAGAAACCTTTAACGAAGAAGGTAATCTGGCAGTTCGCGATTGGCCAGCTGGGCTGGAGCCTGCTGTCTGCTCTGATTACGAACTGGGTCGTCTATTTCTATCAGCCGTCGGCAGAATCGGTTGGTCTTGGCCAGAAGCTTTTTATACCGCAGGGCAAGGTCATTTTTGGCGCTCTGACCATCATTGGAGCTATCTTTGCTTTCGGCCGGATCTGGGATGCTGTTACAGACCCGCTGATTGCTAATATGTCTGATAAGTCCAAAAATCCGAAGGGACGCAGGATCCCCTTCATGAAGAAGGCATCTATCCCGTTTGCTATTTCATGCGTACTCGTATACTGGTGCCCGGTCAACGGCCAGTCCAAGGTCAACGGTATCTGGATCATGATCATGATGATCTTGTTCTACCTGTTCATGACCATGTACTGCACACCATATAACTCTCTGATTGCAGAGCTTTCCGGAAATCAGAAAGAACTGACCGCCATCTCTACCGCCATTTCCTTTACCTTTATCTTCGGATCTGCCCTTGGATATGCAGCTTCCTCTATCTGGGGCGCGCTGATCGGAGCCGGCATGGAAAGAATTTTTGCTATTCGCATCACATTCATTGTTCTGGCTGCGATCGGCCTGATCTGCCTTCTGGTTCCGGTATTTACGATTGACGAGAAAGAGTGGGTAGCGGTAAGAGACGATTCAATAGACACCAAGTCAAATGTATTCCAGTCTCTTGCAAAAACATTTAAGAACAGGGATTTCGATATCTTCATTTCTTCTGACGTCGTCTACTGGATCGCAATTACCATGTTCCAGACCGGACTTCCTTACTTCATCCAGAGCCTGATGAGACTCGGAGAAGGAATGTATACGCCTCTTTATATTGCCATGACGCTGCTTTCCGTTGCCCTCTATTTGGTAGTAGGCAAGCTGGTCGGCAAGTTCAAGAAAAAGACCCTGATCATGTACGCTTACATCCAGTTTGCTGCCGTCTATGTTATTACATCTATGGCACGCGGCACCGATGGAACCGGCAAGGGTCTGGTGTTCGGCGTTATTGTTGTCATTTTTGCAGCACTGCCTATGGCTATCCTGGGAATCATTCCGCAGACGATCGTCGCCGATGTTGCAAAAGCGGATGAAATTGAAACCGGTGAAAACCGCAACGGTATGTTCTTTGCAGCCAGAACCTTCTCTATGAAACTGGGGCAGGCTGTAGCGGCTGTACTCTTCACATCTCTGGCAACAATCGGCTCCAAGCTGGATGCGGACGGAAATCTCATCTCTACATCCGGACAGGGCTATCGCATTGCAGCGATTGTATGTGCGGTCCTCTGTGTCATTGCGGCCATTGCCCTGAACTTCTATCGTGAACAGAAAGTTATGGCAACACTGGAAAAAGCGGAGAACGCACCGGAAAAAAACAAAGAATAAGAACGCACCGGAAAAAAGCAGAGAATTAGAATGCGCCGGAAAGAAGCAGAGAATAAGTAAAAAAAGAAAATAAATAAGAATCAAAGACATGATTCAGATAAACAGGCACCCTCTATACTGAAAAATCGGTAAAGAGGGTGCCTCTTTGTGTCATTCGGAGTCCTGCCGTTCGGAAGTAATCGGATCAAGATCCTGTAGACATTTTTTTCGATACTCAGCAGGTGAGATTCCTGTGACATTTTTAAAACTCAGGCTGAAATAACTGCGGTTTGAAAATCCGAGCAGGTCTGAAATCTGCTGGATTGTGAGCTCGTCGTTCTGCAGGAACAGCTTTGCACGCTCAATCTTGCAGTTGCGGATAAACTCATTGATGCCGATACCGATTTCCTCATGGAATTTCCGGGTGATGTAATACTCGCTGTATCCGGCAAGTCTTGCCAGGTCGGAGGCAAAAATCTTGTGGGTAAGATTGCGCTCGATATAATCCACACACTTCCGCACCTGAGGCGAAAGGTCGGGGTTCATTCTGGAACGATGAACGCGATGGATGAAATCTTCGTACATGGCAGGGCTTAAGGCCATTACTTCATCCTTGGTCTTACATTGTTCAATGGAACTGATATAGTCATGACCAAGCGGAAGCCCCTGCTCCGGAGAGAGACCGCCTGCAATAGCTGAATGAGCTACCAGGGCAGTAAAAGCGATAGTGGAGTCCTTCATCTGCCGGATTTCGTCTGTATAACGCAGGCGCGCCCGGTTGCTCATGAGAGAGCTTTTTTCCAGCAATATCTTGTGGTCAAGCGCACCGTCGCGGACAGTCTGAAGAAGCGTCTGCTCTGCAATCCATGCCTTGCGGTATCCATCTGTGCTTTCACTTACGGTGCCATCACCGGCTGGGGAAGCGTAGAGAGGAATGTCACCGATGCTGATTATTTCACCGGTCAGACTGTAATGCAGCATCTTCAGATCGGCATTCATGATCGGACCAAGCACAATGGGAACGGACGTTAAGGAATCCAGGAAATCTTTGTGCCAGGATTTATCCTCCGCCAGATCCGGTTCTTTGGTCAGCGACTGCTTGATAAACGCTTCCGAAATTGGACCGCTGAAGGTCGGTCCCAGGAGGTAAATGCGGTCAAGAAACCCATCGTTCTTCTCAAAAGCAGCGCCGAAGGTCAATCCAAGCGATGTTTTGATGATTGCCGGAAAGTTGCTGTGATGGGCATGATGAATCATCAGCTTTTTGATACCGCTCTGGTCCATATATTTATCCAAGGAATCAGAAAAAGGACAATTGCTGTTTTCATAGGCCCCTTTGGCGCTGAGGGTCCACAGGCACAGAGAAGGGTCCTGACAGATGAGAAAATCCTGGAGTATTGTAATAAGAGGCATAGCCATTCGGTTCTCCTCCTTGGTGCTAATAAATCAGAGACGCAAAAAAAACGGGAATGAAACGACAGGCGTTTTTTCGCTGGATATTATTATAACATAGATTCCTAAATTATTAGAACTAAATTATCCGGAAGTATTAGAACACATTTGAAAATCACAGAACAGCGCGGGAAATATACCGGAAACGATGACAGAAGCGTTAAAAAAGAATAAGGACGAACTTTATTTTAACAGCCGGATGCTTTAAAAACGGTATGAAAAAAATGACAGCTGCAGAACCAGCTATGGCCGGCAACTGTCATTTTTCAAAGAATAACACTCTTTAAAGGAGCTCGGTGGCAAGACCCCGGTTGCCGTGGGACGTTCTGCTCGAACGCTTAAAACCGGAGGATGGATTCTCATCAGATTTCCAATTCAGATAGGCCCTCATTACAGCCTGGAAATAAGACTCTTTTTCTTCAGAACTGATCTGGCGGTCAGAAAAAAGAGAACGGGTCTGACGGATCAGGGTATCGGTATCGGATGAGAAATGGCTTTCTTTGGGCAGTGAAGATGCCTGAGGCAGAGGAAGGTTCCTTGCGCTTTCCATTTGTTCCAGCCCAAAGGATGGATCGTCTATGTCATCGCTGCGGAGATATTCTGTAGAAACGCCGAGCGCTGTAGCCAGTTTGTGGAGCTGCGCCGACTGGGGGAAACGTTCGCCGCTTTCATAGGATACAACGGTACGGAAGCCCAGTCCCGCATTTTCCGCCAGCTGTTTCTGGCTGAGCCCTAAACGTCCTCTTAATGTCTTTACTTTTTCCTTAAAAACCATAGCGGCCTCCTTTTGCCTTCAGGCATATAGTTGCATCTTCTTGCTTTCTTTATCATAAAAAAATGCCGGGATAAAGTCAACTGCCTGAAGCCGTTTCCATAGGGTATCGGGCGCGGCTCTTTTCATACAGTACTGCCTGCTGCAGTCTTCCTGCAAAATCAGCATCTGCTCTCATGGCAGGTGAAGTAGAGAATCTGATAGCGGGAGGCCAGATCGGTGAGCAGGTCCAGGCAGGACTGGATATGGTCCTGGTCCATGTTAACGAAGGGATCGTCCAGAATCAGGCAGGGCGGATCATCCGGATACATGGCGTCAATCAGAGCCAGACGCATGCAGAGTCCTGCCATGTCCTGCCAGCCCTGGCTGAGAGATTCTGTATCTCTAGTGGAACCACGGTCTATCAGGGTTAGTTTCAGATCAGCGTCCAGCTGAAAGGGAATCTCTTTGAGACCGGATGCGCGGCTGAAATAATCTTTAAAAGAAGCAAGCAGCGGGCCGGTTAACTCTGTGCAGAAGAGGTCCCTGGCTTGCTGCAGATAGCAGCGGGTCAGAGAAAGTACCTGATAACGGTGCTCGCTTTCCTTGAGTTCCTGCTGAAGAACTTTTTTCTGATGGCTGCGCTTCTCTGCATCTTTCGCTTCTTCTTCCAGCAGATTCAGGTAGTCGAAAAGGCGCTGATAGAGTACGACGTCCTTCTCCTTGCGCAAGAGTTCTGTCAGTTCTTTTTTTCTTTGTTTTTCCCGCTCCTTTATTGTGCGCAGCCTGTCCCGGTCATACTCCTCATCGTCGGCTTGCCGGTGAAAGGACCTTCCGGTCAGAAAAAATGCAAAAAGGGAGGCAAGAATGAGAAGAACACCCCCTGCCGTGAGAAGCTGTTTATCCAGGAAATGACCAAAAAGCGCGGCGGCAGTCCCTGCAGTCAGCAAAAGAAACAGCAGGACCGTTCTCTTTTGGGAATATTTTCGGTACGCTAAGTCCCGGCCGTTTCCATCGGAATATGTACCATCCTCCGGATCAATATAACCCTCCGGATCAACATTACCCTCCGGATCAATATAATCCTCCGGATCAATGTTCTGCAGCTCTTCCATACGGGACCGGATTTCATTTTCGTCCGGCAGCCCGTTCTGAAATTTCCGATCAAACCGGGAAAAAAGGGCGGCTGCTTCCTCTTCCATTTCTTCCGGAGCCATGTCCTCACGCTGATGTCCGAAAATCCGTTCTTCGAGGAGTATTCTGCGCTCGGAATGTTCCTGAATATGAAGGCGTTCTTCAGCATCAAGCTTTGACAGCTCTTCTTTTTTCTTATAGAGAAGGCCGGTCTTACGGTCAGGGCTCAAACGGTTCAGGGCTTCGTGAAGCGACCGGTCTGCCTGCCTGTAATTCCTGAGGTCGGCAGGCTCAGAGGGACTGCCGCCCAGAGGACCCAGGAGGGCATGCATATCGGAAGTGATGTGGATAGCCAGGCTCTGCCGGCCAATCAGTATGGTATTCGTGAAGCTTTCGGCATCCATGCCAAAGAGCTCCTGTCCGATTTCTTCGCTGAAAGAACTGTCGCTCCTGCCGGTTGCGGCATTGGTAAGAGAGAAGGTATCTTCCGCCTTTCGAAGACCGAAAAAGCGTTCAATCCGATAGGCAGTTCCCCGGTAGGAGAAGGTCAGGCTGCCGCCGAAACGCCCGCCCTGCCAGGGACTGTATCTTTTTCGGTCACTGTCGATTATGCTTTTGCGCCGGTCACCTTCCAGACCGTAGAACATAGCACGAATGAAACTGACAATGGTGGATTTGCCCTGCCCATTGTCCATTAAAAAAGAATTAAAGCCGCGGTCCAGGTCCAGCTCATATTCATGAAGAAGACCGAAATTTTCTACGGAGCAATGGAGCAGTATCATAAGCTGTCACCTCGAAGGAGCCCGAGCCCGGTTTCCAGGACTTCTTTTTTTATAAGAGGGTCCAGATCGGGATCATCTGTGACCAGACGGATAAAATTGCCGCGGATTCCCTTGATATCCGAAGCGTGTGATCCATCAGTCGTAACTGTCCATATCTCTGTCCGGTCAGATAGTTCTATATGAGGATAAGTACTGCTGAGGGAAGCAGTCATATAGGTGATATTTTTTTCCGCGTCCGGATCCGGGGTTCCGGTGAGATCGATGCGGATTCGGTCTTCCGCACAGGGAATAAGGCCGGCTTCGCCGGCACCGAGGCAGCCTTGTATCCGGTCAAGAATTTCTTCGGAATCGGAGCAGCCTGTGACATCCACGCTAAACCTATAGAAATGGAAGGGGGCAAAATCTACGAAGTGACAGTCGAAATAGTGGGAATAATCGTTGACCTCTGCAGCGACGAAACCTTTAGGACCGGTCTCGTCCCAGCCTCTGCCCATGGGACAGCCGGGATAAACCATGCGGGTACGGCTGTCTATTTGCCTGGAAGAAGGCTTATGAATATGACCCATGGCAGCGTAATCGATATTCCTGTGAGCAAGATTGCCGAAATCATCCGGATTCCCATGCAGCATGACGAGGTTGAAATCGTCAGCCCTTAGCTCCAGACTTGAGACTGCATCTGATTTGCAGCCGCCGGTCTCAATGCCGGCGATCGTAATGCCGGGAACGGGCTCATAGTAGGTCCAGGTATCTTCGAAACATAAAAGATTATCCGGCATCGCATCCGGTCGAAAGACGCCGTTTTTATCATGATTGCCGCGGAGATAATAGAACATGACAGAGGGGTTGTCTAATATAATTCTTCTGACAGAAAGAGCTGCAGTACGCGGGACCCGGTCAGAATCGAACAGGTCTCCGCTGATCAGAACCGCATCGATATGATGATCCCGGGCATAGGATGCCATCTGCCTGAACTCGGTCAGGGAACCGGAAAGCGGAGAATCAATATGAAAATCAGCACAGTGAATAAAACGCATGAGATTACCTTTTCCTGCTGTCTGTTGCAGCAGCCCGGTACTGGCTTGGAGTCATATGAGCAAAATCACGGAAGGCGCGGTTAAAGGTGCGGAGACTTTCAAATCCGGAATTCCCGGCTATATCCGTTATGGATTCATTTGTGCGTATTAGGAGGCTGGACGCATAGGTAAGCCGGACTTCATTAACGTATTTGTTGAAGTTGCGGTGAAAGGTTCCTGAGAAAACTCTGGAAAGCGAAAAGGGACTATAGCCAAGGTCATGCGCCATTCCTGTCAGCGTAATGGGTTCGCGGAAATGTTCGGCTACATACGCAATGGTACGATAGATAATATCATCACTTCCCAGCGTGCTCTTATCGACTAATTCCAGGAGAGGAAGGCAATTGGCAAGGATGATGTCAAGCCAGGCCTGGATCAGCACGGTAGAGCGCAGGTCTTCAATCCTGCCGGGAACCTTATAGTCCCGGAGGAAGACCTTGAATGCATAGCGGATATCTTCATGGATTGCTTCCGACTTGAGAACAGGAACACGCGGACTGTACTTATCGAGGACAGCCTGGTAGGGACCGGTCAGGGAAGGGGAAGCAATAATAACCAGGTGCCTGCTTTTTGACGCGCTGAAGACCTGATAATGATGAACCAGGCCGGGGAAAACCAGGGCCAGGTCACCTTTTTCCATATGAAAAAGTTCCACGCCTACGCCGACCTCGAGAGTGCCCTCTGTTACGTATACAATTTCCAGAGACTGATGAAGATGAGGCGCAACGTGTTCTGATTTCTGCAGATATACTTCCAGGTCGCGGTCATTTGATTCATAGAGAGGCAGCATGAAAGATTCCCTCCAATAAGTTTGATACCTTGAGTATAACTTTTTCCGCAGAAGAAAGAAAGCGGCTTCCCTTTCAAAGGGAAACCGCTTTCTTTACACACATCATGTATTATTAAGGAGAAAGAAAAAGGAACGATTCATCAGTCAATCTGGATGAAGTGGTTTTCCTCAGCCTGCTGAGGAGCTTCCTTGGGGAAGTCAAGCGTGAGGATGCCATTCTCAAATTTTGCATGAATGTCTTCCTGGCGCAGGTCTTTGCCTACGTACAGCGTTCTGCTGCAGGATCCGGTATAGCGTTCTCTGCGAAGATAGCTGCCATCGGCGTCCTTCTCATCGCTGTTCCGGGTGGTTTCAGCGGAAATGGTCAGGTAGCCGTCCTTGAGCTCAGCCTTGACATCTTCCTTTTTATAGCCGGGAAGCTCCACATCTACCTGGTAAGCATTTGCCAGCTCCCGGACATCCATCCGCATGGTATGGGTTCTCTGGGGAGCGGGAGTGAAGAAATCATCATTCCAGAAACTGTCTGCGTCATCAAATCCAAAAAGTCTAGGTAATAACATAATCAATACCTCCTTTAAAAGAATGTGTAAATTTTCTAAAATCCTTAAAGTGTCCGGAAAAACCAACCGGTTTTCCGGTGAAGGAAAGGAGGATGAATCTCTTTTTCCTGTCCGTTTCCTTCGCTCTGATTATGTTATAGCACTTGTTGCTAGCACTGTCAAGTGGTGAGTGCTAATATTTTGGCGATAAATCCTGTTTCAGAGTAAACGACCACTGGGATGCTTGCATACCAGCAGCCGTATATTCTGGCAGCGATAACAGAAATAAGCATGGATGCCGATAGGCCGGAATGCTTATTTCTGCAGCGCTGCGGGAGCTGCGTGCAGGGGAGCAGCGCGTAGGATTTATCACAACCATATTAATCCGGCTTGCACATCAAAGTGGTTTATCTTCCCTATGTGCTTCCTTCCACTCTTTGATTTCTTTCAGCCGCATGCCGAATCGCACTTCCTGTCCCTGATTGGTGGGGTGGTAATATTGGCGGTCTTTAAGTGAATCCGGCAGGCACTGCATATTGGTAAGCTTGTCCTTTGTATCATGCGCGTACTGATAACCTTTGCCATAGTCCAGGTCTTTCATCAGTTTCGTTGGCGCATTGCGGATTATAAGGGGAACCGGATCGTTAATCTGGCTTAAAGCGTCATCCCGCGCGGCGAAATAGGCAGTCTCGCATTGATTGGATTTGGGTGCGAGAGACAGATAGATTACCGCCTCGGTCAAAGCAGCATTGCATTCCGGCATTCCAATGAAATGGCAGGCCTGATAGGCGGAGATAGCCAGAGGAAGAGCCTGAGGATCCGCCAGACCAACATCTTCACTTGCGAACCTTGTTACGCGGCGGGCAATATAGAGAGGATCTTCGCCGGCCTCCAGCATTCTTGCCAGCCAGTAAACAGCCGCATCCGGATCTGAATTGCGCATCGATTTGTGGAGAGCGGAGATCAGGTTATAATGCTGCTCGCCATTCTTATCATAAAGAAAGGCTTTTTTTGCTGTTACCTGTTCCAGCAGGTCAGACGTAACGGTGACGCTTCCGTCGGCAGCGATGTCGCCGTTAAGGACAACCATTTCCAGCGTAGACAGGGCCATTCTGGCATCTCCGTTCGCGAAGCGGGAGATCTGTTCCAGCATTTCATCAGCAATATGGATCTTCTGACCGCCAAATCCACGCGGGTCTTCCAGGGCGCGCTTCAGCAGGGTAAGGAGGCTGTCCGGAGTTAATTCTTTTAAAACAAAAACGCGGCAGCGGGAGAGAAGAGCGCTGTTGACTTCAAAGGACGGATTTTCTGTTGTGGCGCCGATCAGGATGATTGCCCCTTTTTCAACAAATGGCAGAAAGGCATCCTGCTGGGCTTTGTTGAAGCGGTGAATCTCGTCGACGAAAATGATGGTTTTTTTGCCGAAGCTGCGGTTATCGTCTGCCTGCTTCATGACGTCGCGGATTTCTTTGATTCCGCTGGTTACCGCTGAGAAGGTAATAAAATCCGCCTTGGTCCGGTTGGCGATGATCCGGGCAAGCGTCGTCTTGCCGACGCCCGGAGGTCCCCAGAGAATCATAGAGGATACCTGGTCGCTCTCAATCAGCCTGCGAAGGGCTTTGCCCTTGCCGAGAATATGCTCCTGGCCCACATATTCGTCCAAGGTACGGGGACGAAGGCGGGCTGCCAGGGGCTGTGGTATTGTATTAGAAAATAAGGACATCTGTTCCATAGCTGTCACTCCCGAAATAATTGAAAGAAATCCCTAAACGCATATGCCTGCCGGCGGGCATGCCGGCTCAGCGGGATGCTTTTATGGCACTGCAAGCAAACGATACTGCAGTGAAAAGATACTGCAATCAGAATTGTAGCATACTCTAGTATGATGTGTGTGCCAAAAGTATGATACCAGTGCCAATAAGTCATTCACCCGCCGGCAAGCAAGCTTGCCGCGTGTGATGACTTTTGGCACCGGTATCATAGTATCTCTTAAAAGTTTATAAAAGATGCCTTCCGTTGGAAAAACGTCTGGCATTCGTGCAGGAAAGAAGGTATGATGGGGAAGATTCATCCAAACGGGCAGGTCCCGGGCGGATCAGGAATATTTGTAGGAAGAGTGCCGCTGCAATCTGCGGTTATTGATATCTGGTGAGAGTTTTTGAATAAAACAGGAAAGAAAAAAACGGTCCGAAAATCCGGCAGAACACGCAGCAAAAAGAAAAGAATTGCGAAAAATGACCGAAAATTTGTGATTGGCTTTTTTGCCGGCCTGCTTCTACTTGCTGTCAGTATTTTGGGAACAGCGGTCATATCAGACCATTTTCTGATCACGACCAGCGCGGCGGTCGTCAATCCGGTCGTACAGAGCTATGAACAGACCATTGAGGAATATGCAGAAGAATATGGCATAAAAGAATATGTCCCTCTCATTGAAGCTGTTATGATGCAGGAATCCGGCGGAAGAGGGACCGATCCCATGCAGGCATCGGAGAGCGGTTTCAATACGCAGTATGCCAATACGCCGGGCAGCATCCAGAGTCCGGATTACAGTATTGCAGTCGGTGTCCGGACGCTTTCCCAGACCTTGGAACTCGCGGAATGCAGAAGCGTATCCGATATGGACAGAATCCGTCTGGCCCTTCAGGGTTATAATTTCGGAAGCGGCTATATCACCTGGGCGCAGGAAAGAGACGGCGGTTACAGCGAGGAAAACGCCGCGCTTTTTGCTGAGATGAAAGCGGAAGAACTGGGATGGGACAGTTACGGAGATCCCAAATATGCGGAACATGTATTAAGATATTACACGCTGGGATAAGAAATCAGCGGGATATCTGCGTAAACAGCCGGAAAAAAATAAACAGCCGGAAAAAACGGGGACTGCGGAATTGCTGCAGTCCCCGTTTCCTTTCGCTTCGTCTTAAAGGGCAAGACGGTCGAA
The DNA here is from genome assembly GCA_036308545.1 of Eubacterium sp. Taxonomy (GTDB): domain Bacteria; phylum Bacillota; class Clostridia; order Lachnospirales; family Lachnospiraceae; genus Bilifractor. The sequence continues at coordinate 16,890 of JAXJVN010000075.1, forward strand.
AACAGTCTTCATTGCTTCACGGACCGGTGAATCATCCGGAAGGTTAACGATGGGAGTGCCATCGCAGTCGAACTGATAGACAGTATCATCTGCCGGAATGACTGCCCAGAGTTCCAGTCCCTGCTTTTCAATCTCTTCCTTCGTGCCGGGGTCCAGAACTCCCTTAGGAGCACGGTTGACGATCAGACCCATCTTGGACGGATGCATCTTGACTTCAGCAGCAAGGTCCTTGATGCGGCCTGCAGCCTGGATTCCTCTTCTGGAACAGTCCGATACGAGGATCAGCGCGTCCATGGTAGGAAGTATGCCGCGGCTGATGTGCTCCATACCGGCTTCGTTATCAACGACGATATAGGGGTAGCTTCCCTGAAGCTTCTGAATCTGGGTCTGCAGAAGACCATTGACGAAGCAGTAGCAGCCCTTGCCCTGGCTTCTGCCCATAACCATAAGGTCAAAATCGTCGGTTTCCTCCAGGGTATCCATCATGCGCATGTTCAGGTAATCTGCCTTGGACATACCGCCCGGAATAGCGCTGCTCTGGATATTTCCGGCTTCTTCAATTTCTTCCCGGACTTCTCCCAAAGTTTCCGGCGCTGCAACGCCCAGAACCTCATTCAGATTGGAATTTGCGTCTGCATCCACTGCCAGGATTGGCTTCTTGCCGCACTTGGTCATCATCTGAATGAGAAGACCGGTCAAAGTAGTTTTTCCAACGCCGCCTTTGCCGGCGACTGCGATTACATATGCCATAATCATTACCTCCGATATTAATAAATATGAACACTCTGTTTAAAAATTGCAAATTTTCCGCTATAATAAGCAGGAAACGACTTGCAGCTCTTATGCAGCTTTGGACTGGCATCTGCCTGCAGGACAGGCTGAGGCCGGACATATGTTTATTATAATATATGGAAAAATGCTGACAAGCGGAAGGATTCTTGAAAAAGAACGGTTCTTGGACAAAATGACAAGGCATGTTTAGAAATTAAAAAAATCCCCCCATGGGGGATACCATGGAAATCAGGGACGAAGATAGGAAAATGAAAAAAACGCAGAGAAAAGAGGATATCCGAACGATCTCGACCAGGCGCCTGATCGAAGACACCGTCCTGGCTATGATGAAGAAGAAAAGCTTTGAACAGATCACGGTAACGGAAATCTGCAAGGCGGCTTCTATCAACCGTGGAACATTTTACCTTCATTATAAAGATCTGTACGACGTGCTGGATCATATTCTTTACGATATGACCCGGAATAACTTAAATGAACCGGCTGCGGACCGGGATAAGCTTTCAGAGACCCAGGCAGTTCTTTTCCCGTTCTGGGAAAAGATTCATACGAACGATCGCTACCAGGTACTTTTCCTGGATGCTTTTACATCCAGAAAGCTGGTAGAGAAGATGGAACAGAATAAGGAAAAATATATTACCTGGCTCATGAATCACAGCCATCTGGATTATCAGAATGCAGAGGCGATTTTCTATTTTCAGGTGAGCGGATGTCTGACTGTAAACCGCATGACGCTGACAAACAATAATGAAAACTGGCGTGAAATCCAGGCAAAAATTGATGAGTTCGTCCAGGCAGGGATTGATCACTTCCTGATTAAGGATAACCGGGATGAATATATTGCGTCCTGGAAGAAAAGAAGTTTGTGGAAGGAAGAGTAAATAATCGAATTTTAATATTCAGACAATACAATAAATTAAATATAATATACCAAAAATATAAAAAATAAAAACACGTTATTAGATATAAAAATAAAAAAATAAAATAATACTGAAATAATGGTTGACAATGGCAAAAAGATGTGCTAATTTAGAATCAACAAAAGGAGAGACAAAAGAAAAGCCGATAAGCAATCGGCAGGATCATTCGAAGGTGACGAGAAAGCCGGAGAATGAAATTGAACAGAAAGAGAGGTACAATCCAAAGTACAGCTAGAAATTTCCAGTTTTTAGTGAAAGCTGGGTAAGAAGAAACAGAACGACAAGATATCACCGGAAGAAGATATCAAGTGAAAAAGATATCTGCTGAAGAAGATATCACCAAAAATTTAAAATGCATTTTAAAAAAGGAGTTCCCTAAAAATTTGAAAGAATTTTTCAAAACATGTAACTCGAGGAAATGCAGAAGAAAAATTTAAAAAAAGTGAGGGTATTCCATTGGAAACGATAAGCCATTAGGAAGCCATCCGGATCGATAGAAACGTGAGAATCTAAAGAATCGGATGGCTTTCTTATTGCGCTTTTTTGCTTCTTGGAAGAAAGAACGGACTATTTGCCGGCTTGACCTGAAAGCTCGGCTAGTCTGTCATGATTTTTACTTTGAGAAGATTTTTATTCCGGTCACTGACGTAAACGATCAGCTGATGGGGCGGAGCTTTGAAGACAATCTCACCGGTTTCTTTGAAACTGGATACCGGGCGGATCGTTTCCTTGTTCTGTTTTTCTCCGTAAATGGAGGCATAATCAATACCGCTGCCGGAATCGGTCACATAGAGGTGTACCATCCCGTCAGTGACTTTGTATGATTTCAGGATGGGGGCAGCCAGATCCACGTCGTTCAGTTCCACGGTTTCGGCCGCCTGCTGTCCGTTCCAGAGACTTGCCGTGAAGACAAGCGTTCCATTGGAAGCGGGAAGAAGAGCATAGCTTCCGTCTGATTCGGAATAGATCTTTTCGGGCTTGCCATTCAAAGATGCGCTGACATTCCGGACGGGAAAAAAACCGGTCGTTATGTGGAACTGCGGCCTTGTCGCCTGACTGGAGTCTGAAATGCTGACCTCTTCCCGGACTATGCGGATCCTGGGTCCGACCATGAAAACAGGCAGCACCAGACAGGCGATGATTCCGAACGTGAGCAGAAACTTCTGAAAGCCAAAAGAAGGAGTGCTTTTTCGAGCGTTTGCCTCCAGCAGCGGCAGAGAAAATCTTGCCACGGGAATACCGAGCAGATCCAGAATTTCATCAAGCAGGAGGCTTTTGTCCACGCCGCTGAGAGCAGGGATCTCCGGAGAAGTTTTCGGGGATGAATGCCGCCCGCGCTTGCAGAAGGCCATATAGCGGGCGCGGCCGCTTTTCACCATGCGGTTTAAATGGTCATCAAGCTCCAGATCGTCGAGTTCCGGATGTATCTTTGCGGCCCATTCACGCATAGAAAGGAAAGAAAAGTCAAAAGCTTTCTGAAGAAGGAGGGCGCTGTAAGTATTTGCCCGCCCTTCGCGAATGGAAGCTTCATAGGTACGGACCAGTACGTCACAGGCGGCATAGCGGTCCTGCACATAGGAGAAGGCATAACTGTAGACCTGATCGCAGGAAAGGGCAAAAAGGGTCCCGACGGCATCCGCATCCCCGGCTTTTGCCAGGAGAAAAGTGTTTTTTATATAGTTGGGGTCTGTCCTTTTCATGTATTTTTTTCTTCGCTTTCCGCTGTTACAGAGTCAGGAACAACAGAATCAGAAGCAGCAGGTTCTGCTGCTTTTTTCATGGCTGCAGCCAGAAGTTCCTTCATGCTTGGGGCATGCAGGTCGGACTGCCTGACAAGAACAGAATGCATGAGGATCGGATCTTTCGGGAACCGATTGTTGTTATCTGCAATCCGCCCCCTGACCCGTTCAAGGTATGCGCCGGCCTCTTCCGGAGTACCATGTTCGAAAACGGCAGCCCAGATTCCCTGCTCGTTCCGGCCAAGCAGGCAGCCATCCGGAGCCGCAAGCTTAAGAATGGCAGTAAAGCGGCGGAAGACAGGAGAGACGCTTGCGGTACCCGGTTCTTTATTCTCTGAGGACAGAGGATTTCCTTCGGCGTCCGCAAGGGTGAAGAGGATGCAGACCATATCATCCGGACAGGGCCGCTGGCTGTAAGCTTTCGAAAGCCTGTTTATGACCTCAAAATCGTCCGCCTGTTTGCTGCGCCCGGATTCAAGACCGTTCAGGGGATAGAATTCTCTCATTTTTCGTGACAGGTAAGCCAGATCTTTCAGAAGAAAAAGAAAAGCAAAGAAGAGAGTCACGGCCAGAAGGCCGGTCGGGATCATAACTTTATAATCCTGGGCTATGGCAGTATAGAAACCGGGAACGAAAAAAACGGCGGCTGCAAAGATAAGAACAGCCAGGATCAGCAGAAAAACTTCCACTTTCTTTCTGACGATCAGTTTTTTCATTTCTTTTCCTCCGTGCCGTTTCCGGACCGTGCTTCGGAAGAGCCTATGTCGGAATCTTCCGTGTTTTCCTGCGCTTCAGGACTGTCCGCCGATCGGTCCGCTTCAGGTACTTCTTCTGGTTTTTCTTTCAATTCTTCCTGCCGGTCCGGAAAAGGATCGACGCCCCTGCCGCGAACGTTTTTTGCAACGAGCAGGATTGCGTACAGCAGGACCGGTACAGCGATCGTGAAAAAAACAGCTCCCATTAAAAGTCCTTTAGCCAGAGGCGAATCCATCAGGGCAAAAACCATAGTGCTTCCATAGATGGCAAGAAGGAAAATAATTCCCAGCAAAGCAAGTATTCTTCGTAATTTCATCTTTGCCTCCATACCGCAGAAGCGGCAGAATAAAAAACAATGGCCGTTTGCCGGCGGCAGAATAAAATTCCTGTCTGACAGCGGCAGAATAAAAAAATGCCTGTATGTCCACAAGTTTATACGGCTTACGACAGCTTGTCAAAAAACGCTCCGGGAAGATCTTTTCACCAAAAATTCATAGATGCCTGAATTGCTTTTAACAGAGAAAAGCGATAGAGTAGTCATAATTGAGGTGAAAAGCTATATGAAGAAGATGAAGAACTTTTTTGACAGAATCATGAATGGATCAGGAGGCACAGATGAACTGGGCAAGGCAGTTTTTGTCAGTGCCGGCATCCTGGTAGTGCTTGCAATTCTCCTGCAGAATCTGCTTGTGGCAATCGCGGCCATTGCCCTGATCCTTTACGGTTTTTTCCGCATGGCTTCGGAAAATACGGAGGCGCGCGAAGAAGAAAACAGGCGCTTTGTTGATGGGAGAAAACGTTTCCTGGGAGCAGATTTCCACAGGGATGACGACGGGTATGCTTATTTCCGCTGCCCGAATTGCGGCCAGATGGTCCGCGTCCCAAAGGGGAAAGGAAAAATAGAAATCCGCTGTCCGAAATGCGGAAACAAGTTTAAAAGGAGAACCTGATGTTCGGCTATCTTACCGTTGATCCTTCTGAATTAAAGGGAAAGGATATGGAACGATACAGGGCTTATTACTGCGGCCTCTGCCAGGACCTGAAGTTCAGGTTCGGCCAGAGGGCGCGGGCGACCCTGACCTACGACATGACCTTCCTTTCGATTCTCCTCAGCAGCCTCTACAAAGATGAGGCTGTTTCTACGGAAGTGGGGTGCATTCTGCATCCCGGCAGAAAGCGCACCTGTATCCGGAATGAATATTCTGCTTATGCGGCAGATATGAACGTCCTTCTGGTTTACTATAATCTTATGGACGACTGGCTGGATGAGAAGAAAGTTTCCAGCAGAAATGCAGCCGCCATGCTGAAAAAGAAAGCCCTGCAGGTTGAGAATGCCTGCCCGGAGCAGGCGGAAGCAGTCCGGACGTATCTGGAAAAGCTTCATAAAGGAGAAGAGGACTTCCGGACAAAACCTCCGGGAAGCAGAAGAGAAGCCATCGAGAGAGTAGATTATATGGCGTCGCTGACCGGACGGCTTTTTGCAAGGATTTATCAGGTAAAAAAAGACGATCTGTGGAGCCGGGACCTTGCCCTGACGGGATTTGGAATCGGCAGATTTATTTATCTGACGGATGCATGGGACGACCTGGAAAAGGACAGAAAAAAAGGCAATTATAATCCCTTCCTCCCGCTGGTAAAAGAAGCGGATTATGAAGCCCTTGCAGCAGATATGCTGAAAGGCAGCGCAGCCCTTGCGGCACGCGGCTTTGAGCGGCTCCCTATTGTTGAAAATGTAGACATACTAAGGGATATACTGTATTCTGGTATTTGGGTCAGATACAGACAGAAGAGAGAAAAAGAAACAAAATGAGAGATCCATATGAGGTGCTGGGAGTACCGCACGATGCCGATATGGACGAGATTAAGAAGGCTTATCGGCAGCTGAGCAGAAAGTACCACCCGGACGCCAATATTAATAATCCAAACAAAGATCAGGCGGAAGAAAAATTCAAAGAAGTCCAGGCTGCCTATAAACAGATCCAGGACGAGAGGGAAAAAGGCTATTCCTCCTGGTCGGATTACAAAGAGACCGGCTCAGCCGGGAGCGGAGAGCATGGTGATTACGGATACGATCCGTTTGAAGAGTTTTTCGGAGGCGGCTTCCGCGAGCAGCAGAGTCAGAGGGGATTTAACGCGAAGAATTATACTGCGCCGGAAATGCAGGCGGCGGTTAACTATATCAATAACGGACTTTATCAGGAGGCAATCACGGCTCTGGACCAGACGGACCAGCGCACGGCAGCCTGGTATTACCTGAGAGCAATAGCCAATTCCGGCCTGGGCAATATGGAAGCAGCCAAGCAGGATGCCGGTACAGCAGCTGAAATGGAGCCGGATAATACCGAATATCAGAGAATGCACCGGCAGCTTATGAATGGAAGCGAGTGGTATGTGGAAAAAGGCAGGGGGTATGGTTATCCGGATCCCTGCGGCGGTTCAGGGGCTCTGCGCTCTATGCTTTCCTGCTGCATCTGTTCGACGCTCTGCAGCCTGTTTGGCTGCCCGGTAGGATTCTGCTGGTGCTGACATTCGTGAAAAAAGAAAGAAAGGGCTTACAATAATGGAAGAACAGGCTTGGGTCTATTCCTATATTCGCGAAACGGACAGAGAAAAAAGAAGACAGATCCTGGAAGAGGCAATCGCTGCAGAAGGCTTGTCTCCGGAAAATGAACTTCGCAGAAAACTGCTGGATTCCCGCTATCAGAAGAAAAACCAGGCAGATGTCGACACGTTCATACGCGGCTTTATGAACCTGCGCTTTCTGGAAAATGCGTCCAAAGGCTTTTTTGCAAAGGGAAAGATAAAAAAGACTATGCAGCTGATCCGGGAAGACTGGTGCATGGACCTTGCGCACAGTTACGGAGAGGCAGGGGACCGGATCCTCTGCCAGGAACTTTGCAATATGACGCGGCTTTACTTCAGGCTTTGTGAAGAAGACCGCAATTACAATGCCGTTCTTCTGGGATTCGGCCATATCAGCGATGAATCACGTACCGCGAAGATTGCAAAGGAAATTTATGATCTGGCATACGTCATCCCGGAGACTGCGGGACTGACAGAAGAACTGAAGCTGTTCACAAAAGCGGCGGAGGATACCTTCCGACAGGTTTATCCGGACAGCCAGTCCTTTCTGGACGATAAAATAAAGAAAGGAAAAAAGTAAAGAGACGAGCGGATTTGCATCCGCAAGATCGTTTGTATCCGGCGGAGATGGGGGTGCCTGTTTCCGCCCGTGTTGTTGATAGGAAAGGAAACGGAATGGCGGGATTTAACCAGAATTCGAATAATAATCAGCCGGATAACGGTAGAAGAGGAAATGGGCAGGACGGACCGGACGGGAAACTGCCGATCGCAGGGATTATCATTGCCTGCCTTGTCCTCAGTATGATTCTGATGAGCGTCCTGTCCGGCGTTGCATCAGGCGGTCCGAAACAGAAGATTACTTATGATCAGTTCGTCGATATGGTAAAAAATGAGAAGGTTTCAGAGGTAGAACTTCAGGGCAATACGCTGACCATCATAGAAAAAAAGACCGGCGCAAAATATCAGACTACGCTGATCGGCGACGGCAACGGGCTGAATGAGCTGCTCATGGACAAGGACATTACCTATTCCGAAAAAGATGTCAGCGCAGCGGCTGAGATCATGTCGACCATAATGAGCATTGTGATCCCGCTTGCGGTTTTTCTGATCGGCATGCGCTTCCTTATGAGAAATATGGGAGGCGGAGCCGGCGGCATCATGGGAGTCGGCAAGAGCAAGGCCAGGAACTATATGCAGGCGCAGACAGGCGTGACGTTTGCCGATGTAGCCGGAGAAGACGAGGCGAAGGATTCTCTGAAGGAAGTGGTAGAATTTCTCCATAATCCCCAGAGATATGTGGAAATCGGAGCGAAGCTTCCCAAGGGCGCGCTTCTGGTAGGACCTCCGGGAACCGGAAAAACGCTGCTTGCCAAGGCTGTCGCAGGAGAAGCGGGAGTTCCCTTCTTCTCCCTTTCCGGATCGGAATTTGTGGAGATGTTTGTCGGCGTCGGCGCTTCCCGGGTGCGCGACCTCTTTGGAGAAGCCAAGAAAGCAGCTCCCTGCATTATTTTCATTGATGAAATTGATGCAATCGGCAAAAGCCGTGATTCGGTCTACGGCGGAGGAAATGATGAACGTGAACAGACTCTGAACCAGCTTCTGGCCGAAATGGACGGCTTTGACAGCTCCAAGGGAATCCTGATCCTTGCCGCAACCAACCGGCCGGAGGTACTGGATCCTGCTCTGCTCCGTCCGGGACGCTTTGACCGCAGGGTGATCGTGGACCGTCCGGACCTGAAAGGCAGGATTGCAATTCTGAAGGTCCATGCCAAAGAAGTCAGGATGGATGAGTCGGTTGATTTCCGCAAAGTAGCGCTCGCGACCAGCGGAGCAGTCGGTTCCGACCTGGCAAATATGATCAATGAAAGCGCAATTCTTGCTGTCAACAGAGGCAGAAAATATGTTACGCAGAAAGACCTTATGGATGCCGTAGAGGTTGTCCTGGTCGGACGCGAGAAAAAAGACCGGATTCTGACGGAGAAAGAGAAAGATATCGTTGCTTATCATGAGACCGGACATGCTCTTGTCATGTCTCTTCTCAAAGATGCGGAGCCGGTCCAGAAGATCACGATTGTTCCCCGTACCAAAGGAGCGCTTGGCTATACTATGCAGACTCCGGAGGAAGAAAAGTACCTTAATTCCAAGAGTGAACTGATCAATATGATCAAGGGACTCCTGGGCGGCCGTGCTGCCGAGGATCTGGTATTCGGGGACGTTACGACCGGTGCTTCAAATGATATTGAACGGGCAACCGCTCTTGTACGCGCCATGATAACCCAGTACGGAATGTCCGATAAATTCGGCCTCATGGTAACGGCAAAGGAGGACAGCCAGTACCTGAGCCAGCGGGTGCGCATGGATTGCGGCGACGCGACGGCGACTGAGATTGACCATGAGGTTTCAAAGGTACTCAAGCAGTGCTATGAAGAAGCAAAGAAGATCCTGGAAGAAAACAGAGACGCACTCGATCGTCTTGCAGGATACCTGAAGGTCCAGGAAACGATTACCGGTCAGGAATTCATGCGCATCCTGCATACGGTACAGGAAGAACGTCTGCATCCGGTTGATGAGAAAGCTGTTCTGGACTGCATTCAGAGTGAACAGACGGATAAAAATGCGGAAAATAATACAGCAGCAGTTCCGGCAGGAGAGGATATACCGGCGGAACAGGCCGGTGAAAACCGGACAGAAGAGAACCTGGAAGAAGGAAGCGGGACGGATTCCGGTATTCCGGAAGATTTAAAGCCGGGAGATGATACCGTCGGAGAGGAATAATGGCATTTAACATTGAGGAAGAACTGAAAAAGCTCCCGGGCAAACCGGGCGTCTACCTCATGCACGACAGGAACGACACGGTGATCTACGTCGGCAAGGCAGTCAGTCTGAAGAACCGTGTCCGCCAGTATTTCAGCAACAGCCGCAATAAAAGGCTGAAAATCTACTCTATGGTTCCCCAGGTTGCCCGTTTCGAATATATCGTAACGGATTCGGAAGTGGAAGCACTTGTCCTGGAATGCAACCTGATCAAGGAATACCGGCCTAAATACAATACGATGCTGATGGATGATAAGGCTTATCCATTCATACGCGTTACGGTGGACGAGCCTTATCCCCGCATCCTTTATGCCCACCATATGAGAAAGGACAAGTCCCGCTATTTCGGCCCTTATCCGAATGCGACGGCGGTCCATGAAACCATAGACGTTGTAAGAAAACTGTATCAGATCAGGGACTGTTCCAGAAATCTGCCGAAAGAAACCGGCAGGGAACGTCCCTGCCTCTACCACCATATTCTCCAGTGCGACGCTCCATGCCAGGGACTGATCAGTCAGGAAGATTACGGCAGAAAAGTGGAGGAAGCTATGGAATTCCTGTCCGGAAAGACAGAACCGGCTATCCTTGAACTGACGGAACGCATGAACCAGGCAGCGGAAAAACTCAATTATGAAGACGCTGCGCGGTGTCGGGACCTGATCGCCGCCGTGAAAAAAACAGGCGAACGGCAGAAAATGACGGAAACGGGCGGAACGGACGTGGACGTTGCAGCAATCGCTGTCGACAAGGAAGATGCCATAGCCCAGGTCTTTTTTATCCGGGACGGCCGCATGATCGGCCGGGACCATTTTTATCTGCGCGTGGCAAATGGAGAAGGACCGGGAGACGTACTCCTTACCTTCCTGCAGCAGTATTATTCCGGCACCCCTTTTATTCCGCGCGAGCTGATGCTGTCGGCAGATGTTCCGGAGCGGGAAGTCCTGGAGGAATGGCTGAGCGGGAAAAAAGGGCAGAAGGTTCATATTCTGGTCCCGCAGAGGGGGAAAAAAGAAAAGCTGGTCGATCTTGCCAGACGGAATGCCGAGATCCTGATGAGTCAGGACCGGGAACGGATCAAGAAAGAAGTCGGACGAACGATCGGGGCAATCAAAGAAGTCGGCGGCTGGCTGGGCATGGATGCCCCGGAGCGGATTGAATCTTATGATATTTCCAATATCAGCGGCTACCAAAGCGTCGGATCTATGGTAGTCTATGAGAAGGGACGCCCCAAGAAAGCGGATTATCGCAAGTTCCGCATCAAATCGGTCGAAGGACCGAACGATTACGCCAGTATGGAGGAAGTCCTGACCAGGCGTTTCAGAAGGGCAGTTTCCGATGACGCAGGTTTCAATAAACTGCCGGACCTGATTCTCATGGACGGCGGAAGAGGGCAGGTTAATATCTGCCTGGACGTTCTGAATCGCATGGGACTGAATATTCCGGTAGCGGGCATGGTGAAGGATGATAAGCACCGAACAAGAGGACTTTACTTCAACAACGTAGAGATTCCCATTGATACCGATTCCGAAGGCTTTCATCTGATCACCAGGATACAGGATGAAACCCATCGCTTTGCCATCACCTATCATCGCCTGCTGCGCAGCAAAGAACAGGTCCATTCCGTTCTGGATGATATTCCAAATGTCGGAGAGAAGAGAAAAACAGCCCTGATCGCAAAATATTCTGATCTGGATTCAATCCGCGCTGCTTCGGTAGAAGAGATGGAACAGCTGCCGGGAATGAACCGCAGGGCGGCAGAAAGCGTTTACGATTTTTTTCATACAAAAAACATGCCGAATGAGACGAATCAGAATTCGGAACAGCAGAGTGACGGTTAGCATTACAAGGAGGAACATAAAAAATGGCTGAGAATGTCGTAAAACTGGAGAGCGTGGAACAGGCGATGAATCTCAAAAACCTGACTCCGGATGTTGATCTGTCCGGGATCACGATTACAGTTCCGGAGATTAACCGGCCCGCACTGCAGCTGACCGGATATTTTGAACATTTTGCGAATGAAAGAGTTCAGATCATCGGATACGTAGAATTTTCCTATCTGCAGCATATGGATATTGAGACGAGGAAGAAGGCTTATGAGAACTTTATCTCAAAAAAAGTTCCCTGCGTCATCTTTACTACGCTGACCCAGCCCGGCGAAGAACTGCTGGAGCTTGGCAGAAAATACGGCGTTCCTACCTTTAGTACCGAACGTACGACTTCTGATTTTACGGCCGAGATCATCCGCTGGCTTAATGTTCAGCTGGCTCCGACTATTTCCATTCACGGCGTCCTGGTCGATGTATATGGCGAAGGCGTTCTGATCATGGGAGAGAGCGGAATCGGCAAGAGCGAGGCTGCCCTGGAACTGATTAAGCGAGGGCACCGGCTGATCACAGATGACGTCGTACAGATTTCCAAAGTGAGTGACGTAACCCTGGTCGGAACGTCGCCGGATATTACCCGCCATTTCATTGAACTCCGAGGCATTGGTATCATTGATGTAAAAACCCTTTTCGGTGTTGAAAGCGTAGAATCCACCCATTCCATCGACCTGGTCATCAAACTGGAAGAGTGGGATAAGGACAAGACTTACGACCGCTTAGGACTGGAAGAAGAATATACGGAATTTTTAGGCAACAAGGTTGTCTGCCATTCTCTTCCAATTCGTCCGGGACGTAACCTTGCTATCATCGTAGAAACTGCGGCAGTTAATCACAGACAGAAGAAGATGGGTTATAACGCTGCGCAGGAGCTTTACCGTAGGGTACAGCAGAACCTGGCAAAAAAACGCAGAGGTTAATGTAAAAACGCAATCCTAAAGCAAAAGCGAAATTCTAAGGCAAAAGTGCAATGTTAAAGTAAGAGCGCAATGCTAAAGCAAAAGTGCAATACGCTAAGTTAATCAGGAGTACAAAAAGAAATGGGCGTGCCGGATTCAGCACGCCCATTTCTTTTTGTATGTGAGCAGTTTGTCCCATTCTATTTATCCCAATACATTTCCAATGACAGTTATCCGGCTGCTCCGGATGTATTTGCAGCAGGTGTCTGCCCGGCTTGCTCGGCCTGCTCGGTCTGCGTGCCTGTCTGGCTGCCTGCACCTGCCTGACCGCCTGTATCTGCGGTTTGACCGGCGTCAGTTGCCTGGCTTTCTTCTGCGCCTTCGGTGCCTTCTGCGCCTTCGGTGCCTTCTCCGCCTTCAGTTTCTCCTTCCGCACCTTCTGTTTCTGCAGCAGGCGCAGGGGTCGTCGGTACAGGGATATGTTGGGTGCAGTATTCCGTAGGAGCTGTTCCGTTTGCAAAGTACTCTTCCACAGCAGGACATCCGTAGCCCGCCCGGAGACCGGAAGAGCTGCAGATCCAGACTTTGTCTACGGATCCAGGCTGCTGGAAGGAAGTATTGTCAATCGAGGAAGAACTGCCCTGACTGATGCGGTTCATGACATTTGTCCAAAGTCCCTCGATAAAGGAATATTCCTGCGAACTCATTTCCTGGTTGCTGTCATAGCCGCACCAGATGCCTGCTGTATATTGCGGCGTAAAGCCGACAAAGAGGTGATCCTTCGCATCGTTCGTTGTACCGGTTTTTCCGGCAACCGGAATCTCATTCTCCAGAGTATAACCGATGCCGGTACCGCTTTTTACTACCCCCTCCATCGCATTTGTCAGGAGGTAAGCGGTGCTTTCCTTGAAAACCCTTCGCGGCTGCAGATCCTCGTTGGTGAGGATGACGTTGCCCTTGCGGTCCGTTACTCTGGTATAAAAGATGGGCCGGTTGTAGTAGCCCCTGTTGGCAATGGCAGCATAAGCAGCGGTCAGTTCCACATTGCTTACGCCGTTTGTAATACCGCCCAGAGCCAGAGCCTGATTGACGTCCCCGTTCGAAGTGCTGTCTACCAGACTGGAGAAGCCGAGCTTCTGCAGGTATTCAAAGCCGAGCCGCGGGGTCAGCTTGCTGATGACCTGTACGGCAACGATGTTATTGGAAGTTTCAATCGCCCGCCGCACTGTCATGACGCCATGATGCAGATTGTCAATATTATTGACTTCTACACCGTTGTCGTAAGTCATCTCTTCATCAACAAAGGTGTCTGACAGGGTGATCAGGTTCTTATCCAGAGAGGGCCCGTATGCACTGAGCATCTTGAAGGTTGAGCCCGGCTGGCGCAGGGCATCGGAAGCCCGGTTCATTGTCAGGCTGGCTGTTTTTTGCCCGCGTCCGCCGATGATTCCTTTTACCTGACCGGTTGTCTGGTCGATCACGGTCATGCAGGCCTGAGGTTCCGGCGTGAACGTCGTCCGCTCCATGAAAACAGTATCATCCTCTTCCAGGATAGAAGCTTTATAGCTGTCAATGCAGGCCTGGGCTTCGCTTTCACTGCTGAAAGTCAGACTGAAATCCGGATCAGACTGCAGGAAATAGGAAGCCAGCATTTCTTTGCTGTAATTGACGCGGCTTCCGTCAGCCTTATCAACAGTCAGCGCCCAGTCAAGGTCATATTTAGTATCTGCCGGATAGTTGCTCTCGTCCTGGAATTCGTCCTCCATGGTGCTCTGGATTTCAGGATCTTCCGTAGTATATACATTGATGCCGCCGGAATAGATCAGATTATTGGCTTCCGAACTGGTATATCCCTTCTGGGTCATAAGATCCTGATGAACCTGGTCAATGACTGCGTCGACAAAGTAAGAATATACCTGGGTCGTATCTCCGGTATGGCCGGCGTGCTCCTGAATCCTTTGATAGACATTGTCCGCAAGAGCGTCATCATGCTGTTTCTGATCGATGAAGCCCTGACGGAGCATATAATCCAGAACCGTCTGCATGCGGGAAGCATTATTTTCAGGATATACGATGGGATTGTAGCGGCTGGGATTCTGAGGAATGGCTGCCAGAACGGCGCATTCGGACAGTGTCATGTCCTTGGCGTCTTTGCCGAAATAGGTCTGGGCGGCAGTCTGGACGCCATAGGAATTGCTGCCGAAGTTGACGGTATTGAGATAATTTTCCAGAATGACAGCTTTCGCGTCCTGTCCGGAATCATTGAGGGCTTTTTCCAGTTCAATCGCCAGAAACTGTTCCTGAAGCTTGCGCTTGATCCGGTCCAGGCGGCCTTCGGTCAGCCAGTCCGTAAAGACGTTGTTCTTCAGAAGCTGCTGGGTAATGGTGGAAGCACCTTCCGAACGGGAACCGCGTGAGGTGACGGCTACATAAAGAGCGCGGAGAACGCCTCTCGGATCCACCCCGTTATGCTGGTAAAAACGGGAATCCTCAATCGCAACCATGGCATGCTGCATGTTAAGAGGAATATCCTCGATAGAAATGGAAATCCGGTTTCCTCCTTCGGAATTCAGCTTCTGAAGCTCGTCGCCATTCGCATCGTAGATAAAGGAAGCGTTGCCGAGCGGTGAAATATCGGAATCCGTCACATGAGGAGAATCTGCGATAATTCCCTTATAGGCGCCAAGCAGCAGGCCAGTTCCGGCAACTGCTCCTACAATCATGAGAAAAACAAGGACTCTGAGGATGGTTGTACTGATCTTGCGCTGAATCCTTTCAAAAGGAGACAGGACAGCGTCCTCTGCCTGAAGTACTCCATAACGTCCGAAATTCATAATTACCTCTTTTTAAATGCTGCAGGAAAAAACTTTTATTTATCTGAATACTTGCGCCCCGTTCCAGTCGGGGCGCAAACACTTCATTAAACTCACATTTACCACATCAGTATAGCAAAAACATATGGTAAAATAAAGCAAACGGAAAGCGGGAGGGACTATGGCAGGCTATAGAACGATATTGGAAGGCGGATCCGGAGAACTGGTCGAGAAGAAGTCGCGTTTTCTGGCTGAAGTAATTCCGGCATCCGGTCCGGAGGAAGCGGAAGCACTTGTTGCGCGTCACAGGAAAAAATATTATGACGCAAAGCACCACTGTTTCTGCTATATTCTGGGAGAAAAATCGGAAACATTGCGCTCTTCGGACGACGGAGAACCCCAGGGAACGGCAGGACATCCCATGCTGGATGTTTTAAAAGGCGCAGGAATTACCAATGCTGCTGCAGTAGTGACACGATATTTCGGAGGGACTCTTCTGGGTACAGGAGGACTGGTCCGGGCTTATTCCGGCGCCTTAAGAGAAGCATTGAAGACTGCAAAAATCATAGAGAAAAATTCCGGCGCGGAGCTGAAGCTGAACTGTGATTACAACACGTCCGGAAAGGTTCAGTACTATATCCAGCAGAGCGGAGTACCTCTTATTGACACACAGTATACGGACCGGGTTTCTTTTCTGGTAATGGTGCCGGATGAAGAGGAAGAAGCTTTCCGTATAAAAATGGCGGAGTTTTCCGGCGGCAAAATGAAAATAGAAGAATTAAAAAGGACCGCTTACGCGGTCCTTGACGGGGAAGTCATTTTTTAGCATTTCTCCGGTTCCGGATAGTCTGTTCCGAAAGTGTCTACGGTCATGGAACGGATCACCTGCTTATCCACAGGGGAGTCGTCACGGTAGGTGCGGACCCCGGCAATTTTATCGATGACGTCCAGACCTTCTGTAACCTTTCCGAATGCGGCATATTCGCCGTCCAGATATCCGGCGTCGCCGTGCATGATGAAGAACTGGCTTCCGGCAGAATCCGGATCCATAGCACGGGCCATGGAAAGGACGCCCTTTTCATGATGCAGGCTGTTGGCAAAGCCATTGTGGGAAAATTCTCCGCGGATGCTGTAGCCGGGACCGCCGATTCCGGTGCCTAAAGGATCGCCGCCCTGGATCATAAAGCCGGCGATAATGCGGTGAAAGGTCAGACCATCGTAAAAGCCCTTTTTGACAAGCGAAATGAAATTGTTGACCGTGTTGGGAGCGATATCCGGATAAAGTTCCGCTTTCATGACATCGCCGTTTTCCATAGTGATCGTCACAACTGGATTGGACATGGGATAGAAACCTCCTTTTAAGAACAGAACAATGTCAGCTGCCGGAGACAATATTTTCCATCGGGATCATACCATCCGTCAGGACCATGACAGTGTTCAACCTTGTTTTTCTGTTATTATAAACGAAGCTGTGCTACAATAAAATACCGTGTTTGACAGATAGGATGTAAAAAATGACTGCAGAGACGTATTCGCCGGAGGAAACCCTCAGACTGGCGGAGGAAATAGGAAAAAAAGCAAAGGCAGGCCAGGTCTATACTCTGGACGGTGATCTGGGTGTC
Source organism: Eubacterium sp. (assembly GCA_036308545.1). Taxonomy (GTDB): domain Bacteria; phylum Bacillota; class Clostridia; order Lachnospirales; family Lachnospiraceae; genus Bilifractor. The sequence continues at coordinate 33,705 of JAXJVN010000075.1, forward strand.
GGAAAAACGGTTTTTGCAAAAGGGTTTGCCAGAGGACTTGGCATCACCGAAGAGGTCAGCAGCCCCACGTTCACAATCCTTCAGGAATATGAAGGCGGCCGCCTGCCGCTCTACCATTTCGACGTATACCGGATCGAAGAACCGGAAGAGATGGAAGAGGTCGGATATGAGGATTATTTTTACGGCGACGGAGTCTGCCTGGTAGAGTGGGCGGACCTGATCAAAGAACTGCTCCCGGCGGACCGCATATCCGTTGAAATCTTCAAAGATCCGGATAAGGGCTTTGACTATCGCAGGATTGTGGTGAATTGTTTATAAGAGCCGATCATTTAAAGAAAGCCGTGTCACTTCACATAATATGATACCAGTGCCAAAAGTCATCACACACGACAAGCTTGCTTGTCGGTGGGTGAATGACTTATTGGCACGCCCCGATATGAGGAAGAAGTGGGGCGCTGGTGTCCGGTGGACACCGCTTAGCGCCGAC
>JAXJVN010000076.1:0-1942 GCA_036308545.1 Eubacterium sp.
GCTCTCGCAGTGACTGCATTTTGCATGAGATTAAACCATCCTCTTGCGATGACTGCATTTTGCACGATAAAAACGGCTCAATCACAAAACTTGTGGGATTTAGGGTTCCGGACATAGTCCCGTCGGCTCATGTCAAATAGCTTCAGGAAGAAGTATTCGTCATCCGGATAGCCATAGCCCTGTCTGCGAAGAGTCTTGATCTTGTTGTTGATACCTTCAATTTTCGCGGCGGATATATCATAGGTGGCGTGAGCAATGATCCCTTCGAAATGATTGCTCAATAACCTCTCAAACCAGAGCAGATGGGCATTGCCGGTCGCATGGCAAATATCCATGATGCTGATGATATCCTCTGACATGAGACACTCGTCAGTCCGTGAATAAGCCAGAGACAGCTTCTCCTTGATCAGGTCGAGGGTAAAGAAGAGCCTGTTTTCCTCCAGGAGGCTGTTGTAGCGATCTTCATACCCGGACTTACGTATAAAATCCTCCGTTTTGAACAGACTGCTCCCTTTGCGGATCACTCGCCCCTGCGCAGCATCATCGTCCTTCTTCTGAAGCGTCTCCCGGGATGATGTCAGGATATACTTGGTTTTCTTCAGGGCCCGGGCGGCTTCGATGTTGCCTTCCTCATAAAGGCGGCGCTGCTCATCCTTGCGTACTTCGCTCACCACCTTATCGTTGAAGTTCTTGACGATATGGAAGTAATCGAATACCGGCTGGATATGAGGGCACTTTTCTTCGAAGGCTTCCTGAAAATCGGAGTTCATATCGCAGGCGACAGCTTCGACATGATCCATCCATTCCAGGCCGACATGCTCAATAAAGTCGTATACGACCTGCTTCTTCTTGCCGCCTGCGATCCACAGGATATGTCCAGTCTCCATGTCGATGATGTGAGTTGCATACCGGTGTCCGTTGTGCAGCTTGAATTCATCAATACCAAGGAATTTCGCATACTTCTCCGGCCTAATAAGCTTTCCGTCCGGAGTGGTGTAAAGCTCTTGAAGACGTGCCCTGTCGATTTCTTTTACAACGTTCCTGCCAAGGCCGGTAAGTTCTGCGACTTCCTTGTTTGTGTAAGTCCCGCAGGCCAGAAGATCGCAGGCATACTGATGCAGCTCAGTTGTGATTCGGTGTCCGGGAGCTTTAAAGGAAACATACTGCATCCTGGTGCTGCCACAGCCAGTGCATACATACTGGATCCTGTCGAATGAGACATCGCTCAGATAGCCGCCAAACGGAAGATGTCGCAGTGTGATGCCGGGGTGATTGTTCACATGCATCTTTTTGCTGCAGCAGCTGCAGGTCACATCTTCATTATCAGCCTGAAGCGAACCGGAAAAGCGGATCACGGTCCTGCCGGATGCAGTCATGCCGGTGGAAGTCGACTCATTCACGAAGCCGTACAGGCAGGAAGGAATCTTAAGGAATCCGGTAGATTGTGTAAGTGTTAATTGCCCATCGGCGTCAGTTCGTATATAATCCAAGACAGAGGATCTCCTTTCGATTGGTTATGTGCACTCGCCAAAATGCATTCCAATCTTACAGGAAGATCCTTTTTTATTCAATTGAAGCTGTGTAGAGCCAGGCAGGCAGTTCTTAGATTCAGAGCCTGAGGGGCACAGCCCAGCCACCCGCAAGGGCCTGGCCTTTACAGGGTTCTCAGGCAATGCTACGATGCCTGAGCCCGACGGGGAGTGAGAAAGCAGGCTGTTCCTGAGTTCGTCGCCGTCGGGGTGATAACCCTGAAGCATTGCCTGAGGTTCATGTCAAGGCTGGCGGACGGCATCGAAAACCTACAGTTTGGCATGGTCAATCCCACGAGAAAAGTGATTGACCCATTTTTTTTGCCGCATTCCCAGTATCTGTCGTAGTCTGTTTATTCCCAAACAGTTCGTTGTTTTTTCCAATGATTTACGATACAATTACTTCGTATACC
>JAXJVN010000077.1:0-3032 GCA_036308545.1 Eubacterium sp.
CTCTTCCCGACCGGACTCATTATCTCCCCGTCCCACGAGGGACTGCAGGCAGACGTACCGCCGGCAAACGTAAAAGCCCTCTTCGACGCAGCAACCGAGTAACAGCCAGCTGGCCATGGGGACAGTGGCTATGGGGACGGTGGCCATGGGGACCGTGGCCATGGCGAAGGTGGCCATGGCGAAGGTGGCAATGGGGCCATGGGGACGGTACTTCTGGCTGGTTAGGTAACAGGCAGTTAACTTATTTCATAAGTTTTCTGACATGAAAAGGGTTCCCAAAAAACGGACTGGTAGCGTTTGACGGGAACCCAGTTCCATGTCAAATAAATTCATTGCAGATTGAGACGCTGCCGCGGCGCATCTTTGTTTCATAGCCTTTCGAATTCTGAGATTAATAAAAAAACGAATGAAAAAAGGCCCATGTAAATAGAAAATGCACGTGGAAATAGAAAGGAGATTATCATGGTCAGAAGATTCGGACAGGTAATCAAAATCAAACCGGAAGGAAAAGAGCAGTATAAGAAATATCATGCAAATCCGCTTCCTGGTGTCAATGAAATGATTAAGGCATGTCATCTCAGAAACTACTCCATCTATGTAAGAGGCGATTATCTCTTCGCATACATGGAATACGACGGAGATGACTATGATGCCGATATGGCAAAAATGGCGGCCGACCCGGCTACTCAGCATTGGTGGAGTCTTGTCAAGCCGCTCATGCAGCCGCTCGACGACAGAAAAGAAGGCGAGTTCTGGAGCGATATGGAGGAGATTTATCACCTCGACTAATTTGCACCAGGCTAAAAAAAGAAGGGGCATGCGGTCCGAACCGCATGCCCCTTCTTTTATGTTTTGTGGCACTAAATAAAAGTTTACTTCAAATCAAGGTCATGGTCGCTATGCGCCATCTTCGCTACAAATCCGGACAGTGCCAGAAGCGCGATCAGGTTGGGAATAACCATAAGTCCGTTGAAGAGGTCGGACAGGTTCCAAACCAGGTCAACCTTGAGGACAGATCCGATTACGATAAATACAACGACCAGCAGGGAGAAGGGCTTCACAAATTTATTTCCAAGCAGAACCTTTACGTTTGCGGCTGCGAAGAAATACCAGCCAATGATCGTTGAGAAGGCGAAGAAGAGCAGGCAGATCGCAACGAAAGGAGCACCGAAGCCCTTGAAGGCGGTTGAGAACGCTGCCTGAGCTACCGGAGTACCGTTGATTCCGTTGACAATGGAATCGTTGAGAACGCCTGAGGACAGGATAACGAGTGCGGTCATGGTGAGAACGACGAAGGTATCAATGAAGACACCGATCATAGCGGTTTCGCCCTGGTCCTGGGGCTTGTCGACCTTTGCCATTGCATGTGCGTGGGGAGTAGATCCCATACCTGCTTCATTAGAGAAGAGACCTCTCGCAACGCCGTAACGCATAGCCATACGAACCGTCATACCAGCGACGGCACCGCCGACAGCCTTGGGATTAAAAGCTCCGACAAAGATAGATGCGATTGCGCCAGGCAGGTTGCGGATGTTAATGATCAGGCAGATGAGACCGCCAATCAGATAGAGGGCAGCCATGATAGGAACAATTTTTTCCGTGAAGGAAGCAATACGGCTGATACCGCCCAGGAAGATGAAAGCAGCAATTACTGCACAGATGATTCCGACGACGATCTTGGGTGTTCCGAATGCAGAATCAAAAGCATCTGAAATAGAGTTGGACTGTACCATGTTGCCCATGAATCCAAGAGCAAGGATGATCATAATAGAGAAGAAGCCTGCCAGGAACTTGCCGAAACCGTTGGGGAAGGCTTTTTTGATATAATAAACGGGACCGCCGGTGATATTTCCTTCTTCATCCTTGGTACGGGTCTTCTGGGCGAGAACAGCTTCGCCGTAGATGGTAGCCATGCCGAAGAAAGCAGCTAGCCACATCCAGAAGATGGCGCCGGGACCGCCGGATACAAGCGCTGTCGCGCAGCCGGCGATGTTGCCGGTACCGACCTGGGCAGCGATTGCGGTCGCAAGTGCCTGGAAGGAACTCATGCCGTCCTTGCCGGCCTTATCGCCTTTCAGACTGAAGTTTCCGAATACGCGGTTCCATGCGGAGCCGAATTTTCTAACCTGTACAAAGCGGGTTCGGATCGTGAAGAAGATTCCGGTGCCAACCAGGAGAAAGAGCAGAAGGTTGTTCCAGACAAAGTTGTCAATGACGGTTACGATGTTGTTTAATGCGTCCATTTCCCATCCCTCATGTTTAGTGGCCTGTTAAAAAATATTTTTCATCTAAATAATTCGTAAAAATATTTTTTACAGATAAAATGAATAAGCTGCAGGTATCGGAACAAGAAGATCAAGAGGAAAATAGAAGATCGGTCGGTATCCGGGGAACGTAACAGGAACAATACTGTAAGAATCAAAACAGCCATACAAAGAGAGAAAAAAGGGGAGATTATATTCTGCCCGGCTGCTATAAGCCTGCCTGCAGAAATTTTCCACAAGAAAAAACCGGCTTTTTTCCATACCAATTGGAAAAAACCGGCTCAGCATACAGGAAATCATCCTTGCTTCCTATATCAATTCACTCTGTCCTTTTGCCTGAGAGATTATACGGGATGACCCGCTTGCACCTTCGGCACTCGTCTTTGAGATTCTCCAGAGCCGCTCCGTTATCAGTCCTCATCGCAATTTGTGCAACGCCTGAGAGTTTCGCTCCTTCGGCCGGACCTGCCTGCCGCCTGAAAAATATCAATGCTTTCCTGAATCAATATCTTTGCAGCGGACAGCAATCCATTTCCTGATAACATCTTCGTCCGAATATAAAATTTGTATACAGCCTTGAAAAAGGCTAAAGAAATACTAGCAGAGACGACTGCAGACGTCAAGATGGCAGTAGTATTTAATTTTTTGCTTATGAATTGCAAAATTAAATTCCAGTCAGGGATGGAACTTACTCTTTCCAAATAGGGTTTCTCTCATAGGTGGAATTCTGTCTTTCTGAATTATCCTGTATAATGGTATCTGTTCCAA
>JAXJVN010000078.1:0-7546 GCA_036308545.1 Eubacterium sp.
CCTCTCCGGCGTCAACACCCCCAACGACTATCAGGGTCCCGGAACGGGCTACCGCGTATCCGGCGAACGCTGGGAAGAGATCAAGAGAATACCGCATATTATCAACCCGAAAGACATATAAGTGATAAATCCCCTGGACAGTGGCGAAGTGCGTCGAAAGCTTGCTTTCGTAAGCACTTTGACATTGGACAGGATAACAGACATGAGGATGGAGCTCTGCAAAAGCAGAGCGAAAATCCGAATGGCTGTAGCACAGTGAAAGTGCGTAGCACGAAGCTGTGCGTAGGATTTGTCAGATATAAAAAAGAACATTTCCATTTACACTCGATTTTACAGAGGTTTCGAACATGGAATTAAATGAACAGTTAATCAGGCAGATTACGGCAGCGGTCGTTAATGCTCTTACCGAGCAGGGCAAGCTTCCGACGGATGAAAATGTAGAAAATCTGATCACGAAAGCCGACAGCGGGGCGGATACCCTGGCTGGCAGAAGCCGGATCAATGAGAAGAAAACCGATTATTCTTCCTACCCGCGCGCAAAGCAGGGTACGGACCCCAAGGAAGTCGTCATCGGCGTCGGCGCTGCTTTCCAGCGCGAGATCAAGCGAACGATTTCCGATATCCCGCTTGAGGAAGTCCTGCAGAACGTCAGGGCCGGCATTGAGGAAGAGGGCATGGTTCCCAGAGTCGTCAAGATCCTGGATACTTCTGACGTCAGCTTCATGGCTCTCGAAGCGGCCAAACTCTCCGGATCTGGAATCGGGATCGGCATCCAGTCCAAGGGAACCACGGTCATTCATCAGAAAGACCTGTATCCTTTGTCCAATCTGGAACTCTTCCCCCAGGCACCGCTCATGACGCGTGAGACCTACCGTCACATCGGCCAGAACGCTGCCAAGTATGTCAAGGGCGAGCAGGTTGTTCCGGTACCGTCCGTCAACGACCCCATGGTAAGACCAAAATATCAGGTCAAGGCTGCGCTCATGCATATCGTAGAGACCGAGCAGCTGGATCCGGCGGTCAAGGCTATTGAATGGCAGGGCTAAGGAGGATTTCGATGCGTTACCCATTAGGTGAATTTGAGAGAGACAAGATCCGTTCCAAAACGGGCAAAAAGCTGGATGACCTGACTCTGGATGAGGTTATGAAGGGCCACGTCCAGCCGGATGATATCAAGATTTCCCAGGAGACTCTCCGTGCTCAGGGTGAGGTTGCCCTTGCTGACGGCAGCGAGCCGATGCGCAAAAACTTCGAGCGCGCAGCCGAGCTGGTCAATGTACCCGACGACGTCATCCTGAAGATGTATGACAAGCTCCGCCCAAACCGTGCTACCAAAATCGAGCTGGTGCAGATGGCGGACGATCTTCTGGAAAAATATCACGCTCCCCACTGTGCCAAGCTGGTGCTGGAAGCTGCTGAGATTTACGAAAAGAGAGGAATCCTTCTGTGAGAATTGTTGCCGGTGTTGATATAGGAAATTCAACAACGGAAGTCGCCTTGGGTCAAAAGACCGAAGGCGCTCCGGTCCGGTTCTTAGCCTCTGCCGCTGTAAAAACGACAGGGACGAAGGGTACTCTTCCTAATATTCACGGAATCCGTTCCGCTCTGCAGCAGGCCTGTGCCGCTGCCGGAATTGAGATCAGGGACATCACGACCATCCGCCTCAATGAAGCGGCACCGGTCATCGGCGATACGGCCATGGAGACCCTGACCGAAACGGTCATTACGGATTCGACCATGATCGGCCATAATCCCGGAACGCCTGCGGGCGCGGGAACGGCGACCGGCCGCCTGCTTTCTTATGAGAAGCTCGACCGGGCAATGCCTGAGACCGATTACATTGTTTTTGCAGATAAAAGCCATGGATATGAGGAGGTAAGCCGGAGACTGAACAGCCTGCCGGCAGAAGTGCGCCTTAAGGGCGTCATCCTCCAGGCAGACGAAGCCGTCCTGGTCTGGAACCGCCTGAACCGCAAGGTCCCCATCATCGATGAGGTTGCAAGGATCGACAAGGTGCCGGAAGGCAAGCTGGCTGCCATTGAGGTGGCTATGGCCGGACAGTCGGTCCAGATGCTTTCCAATCCTTACGGCATTGCGACTCTCCTGGGACTGACTCCCGATGAGACAAGGGAGGTCACCCCTATTGCCAAGAGCCTGGTCGGCAACCGCAGCGCGGTCGTCATCAAGACCGAAGGCGGAGAAGTGCAGGAAAACGTTCTTCCTGCAGGAAAGATCAGCCTCAAAGCGTCGAATCCGGTCACCATTGACCTGGATGAGGGCGCTGTCAAGATTATGGGGGCTGTGGAAAACGCCGGAGATGTCTATGACATTGAAGGTGAGCCCGATACCAACGTCGGACGCATGTTCGACCGGATCAAGGGCGGAATGGAAAATATATCCGGAAGAGATTCCGGTGTACATATCACCGATATCCTGGCAGTCGATACCCTGGCACCGGTCCTGATCTCAGGAGCTCTGGCGGGAGAGACCTGCCTGGAGAAAGCAGTCGGCATCGCGGCTATGGTCCGCACCCAGCAGCTGCCCATGCAGCAGATCGCACAAAGATTGGAGAGCGAACTTGGCGTCAGGACCAAGGTCGCGGGAGTAGAAGCCGTCATGGCAACTCTTGGAGCCCTGACGACGCCCGGAACCCAGCTTCCCCTCGCCATCCTGGATATGGGAGGCGGCTCTACGGATGCGGCAGTCATTCACACGGATGGAAGCATTAATCTGACCCATCAGGCGGGAGCCGGAGAACTGGTCTCCATGCTGATCCAGACCGAACTGGGCCTCGGCGAACGCTACATGGCCGAGCAGATCAAGCGTTATCCCCTTGCCAAGGTCGAAAGTCTCTTCCATATGAGACTGGAAACCGGCGAGATGCAGTTTGTCCAGGAATCCCTGGACCCCAGATTCTACGGAAGGGTCGTCATGATTACCCCGAACGGACTGATCCGGGTGGACAAGGACATTCCTATGGAACGGATCCGTCAGGTCAGGCGGGAAGCAAAGGAAAAAGTTTTCCTGGTCAACGCAGTCCGCGCCCTGCGCAAGGTCGCACCGGACCATGATCTGAAAAAGATTTCCAATGTTGTTCTGGTCGGAGGCTCCGCTCTGGATTTTGAGATACCTGAAATGCTGACCCGGCACTTTGCGGAATGGCGGATCGTCTGCGGACGCGGAAACATCCGCGGAACAGAAGGCCCCAGGAACGCCGTCGCGACCGGACTGGTCCTGTCGGATCTGGACTGACCACGGGGACGGTTCTTCCGGACAGCCTCAATGACCTGATACGGGGAAGAACAAAAGAACCAAAGTGACTGGCGTCTTGGTACCTGCACCGCGTCAGCACCGAATTTTACGAAAGAAAATGGCGATGCTATGGTTACCAGGAAACCATCGATTTTTATCTATACCCACGATCCTGACCGGGATTTTTTAAAGGAAATCCGGGCCGGCATCGAAGAGGAAGGCATTTCCAGCGATGTGTTCGAGCGGGACGAAGACGGGGCAGCAGATCTTGCCCATAAAGCCGCGAACGATTCTATGCTGGGAAGCGGCATCGGACTTTCCGGTGTGAATGCGGTCCTTTCCATGCGGGGCTTGAAAGAGTACCGGAGCGTGGAAGCTTACCATATGCCAACCTATGCCGAAGCACGCAGGCTGGGCGAGAACAGCGCACGATTGATTAAGAGACTTGGATTGAAAGAGGCATGAATCCTTTGAAGATCTATACGAAAAAAGGTGACAGCGGAAGAACATCTCTCCTGAACGGGGACAGCGTTCTGAAGACGGACGACAGGATTGAACTTTTAGGTACGATCGACGAGCTCAACAGCCAGATCGGACTTGCCAAGGTCCTGTCGGAAGGCGATATGCGGACGCAGCTGACCCACATTCAGAAGACGCTCATGCATCTCATGAGCGGAGTAGCGGCTCCCTTGAAGAAGGAATACCGCTTCGATCCCCAGGAGACGTCCCAGCTGGAAAAATGGATTGACACTATGGAAGATTCCTTCCCCAGGGTCAAGGACTTCGTCCTCTACGGAGGCTGTGAGGAATCCGCCAGACTGGACGTGGCAAGAGCGGTTGCCAGAAGGGCAGAACGCAGGTTCCGCACCGTCGCCCAGAAATTTGTGGCGGACCGTAACGCCCTTGCCTACGTGAACCGCCTGTCTGATTACCTTTATGTATGCGCCCGCTATGCTGATTACAAAGCGGACAGCGTTCGCGAAGAGGGCATCCGCCAGGAAGTCATCAAGGACGTACTCAAGAACCACAGAAGCGTAGAACAATAAGTGGGAGAAAAACATTTCTCCATTGACGGGTTTCAAAATGAACACGACTTCAGCAGCAGGCGTCTTTTTCGCAGTGAAAAAAGCAGGAATAAAAGAACAGAGAACGGTATCTTATTCATAGTATTTTATTCATAGCATTTTATTCAGCGGGACGTTATCAATAAAACGATACATGAACTATCCAGCAGATTTACATACGCATACGATCGCCAGCGGCCACGGCACTTCCTCTACGATTGCCGACATGGCTAAGGCAGCCCGTGCTAAGGGAATCGCCCTCTTAGGAATCACGGACCACGGTCCTGCCACCATGGCAGCCGGTACGCCTTCCTATTTTCGAAGCCTGATCGGAGCACCGAAATACCGGTGCGGCGTCCGGGTCCTATACGGGATTGAGACCAACATCCTGGACTACGACGGCAGGGTCGATCTGGAAGATTCTATTCTGGCAAAGCTTGACTATGCGATCGCAAGCATTCATCATCCCAATCTCCTGCCGGGAGATATAGAAGCAAATACCAGGGCCTATAAGCAGGCCATGAAGCACCCAAAAGTCAAGATCATCGGCCATCCGGACGACACCCGTTATCCAATTGATTACGAAGATCTTGCCGAAACAGCAGCAGAGTACGGCGTGATCCTGGAGGTCAACAATTCCTCACTTTCACCCGAGGGCTACCGCGGCGATGTCCATCCAAACTACGTGCGGATGCTTACCGCGTGCAAAAGGCGCCGCCTGCCTATTCTTTTTTCCAGCGACAGCCACGGTCCCGAACATATCGGAGACTTCACCTATGCGGAAAAAATGGCAGAAGAGATGGATTACCCAAAAGAGCTGATCCTCAACAGCCGTCCGGCTGAGATCATGGCTTTCCTGGCATCCGATACGACGCTGGGATATTGAAAAAATTGCAAGGAGCAGAAAAATGGCAATCAACGACAATCTGATCCCCGAGACAAAACAGAGGATCGTCCAGGAACTGGTACCGGGCAAGCAGATCTCTCTGGCCCATATCATAGCCAGCCCGGATCCGACCATGTACACCAAGCTTGGACTGGACCCGACGGTCGATTATTCCAGGGCAGCGATCGGCATCATGACGGTCAGCCCGGCAGAAGCGGCTATCATCATGGGAGATATTGCGACAAAATCCGCAGGCATTGAACTTGGCTTTGTAGACCGTTTTTCCGGCAGCCTGATCATCACCGGAACGGTTTCGGAAGTACAGGCTTCCATCACGGCAGTCGAGGACTACTTCTCGAACACCCTGGGATTCGCTATCAGCCCCATTACCAAGACCTGACAGAGTCCGGAACCGGAAAGGCTGTAAAACGGACTGACTGAATAACCGGACCGGCAGGCTTAGATGAAGGCGGCCGCATTGATCAGAATAGGATTTTGAATGAAGAAAATCGTGCTCATGGGCCGGTCGGAAGCCGGCAAAACGACCCTGACCCAGGCGCTCAAGGGCAAAAAAATCGAATATCACAAGACTCAGTACGTCAACAACTTCGACGTTATCATTGATACGCCGGGGGAATATGCCCAGACTTCCTGGCTTGCCCACGCGCTGGCTCTCTACACCTATGAAGCGGACGTGGTCGGACTCCTCTGTTCGTCCACCGAGCCATTTACTCTGTTCCCGCCTAACTGCACCTGCCAGTGCAACCGTGAGGTCATCGGCATTGTGACCAAGATCAACCATCCGATGGGCAATCCGAAAAGGGCGGAGCTGTGGCTGAGACGGGCCGGCTGCAAAGATGTCTTCTTTGTTGATTCTGTCAAAGGAGAAGGCATTGCGGCAATCCTGGAACACTTAAGAGAACCGGGCGACGTCATGCCGTGGGAGAAGACGGAAGAAACAGCTGAGAATAAAACCGGAGAAAAGCCTGAAGAACCGAGGAAAAACTAAGGAAAAAACAGCCGGGAGCGAATCGGAAATCCGGCTGGAAAACGGGACCGGAGGCAAGCCGGAACCGGCCTTGTGACCCTGCCAAAATTGAAGAAGGGTTTTTGACAGTTTTGCACAAAAAACAAACAAAATGTTGACAGGTTGGGACTTCAGTTTCTCAAAACTCAACACAAACAGGACACAAAAGCCACAGAAAACAACAGTTTTTCATTGACACGCAAGTGCCCCGTGGTATAATAAATTCAAAGTGTCCGATAGCAAAAGGTACGCTTTGATGAGCGGCTTAAAAGGCAGATCATCTTGCAATATAAACACACATGTTTCAAGGAGGAAAAACTAGATGGTTAACGAGTTTGAAATCAAAAAGCAGATTTGTGACATCGGCAAGCGCATCTACAACAGAAACATGGTTGCAGCAAACGACGGCAATATTTCCGTTAAGCTGAACGATCATGAATTCCTGTGCACACCGACCGGAGTATCCAAGGGCTTCATGACCCCCGAGTACATCTGCAAGATTGATGAGAAGGGCAATGTTCTGCAGGCTAACCCGCCTTTCAGACCCTCATCTGAAATCAAGATGCATCTGAGAGTCTATGAGAAGAGACCGGATGTCGGATCTGTTGTTCATGCTCATCCTGTCTATGCAACCAGCTTTGCAATCGCAGGAATCCCGCTGACCCAGCCGATCATGCCGGAAGCTGTTATCGCTCTTGGCTGCGTACCGATCGCTGAGTACGGCACACCTTCTACTATGGAAATCCCGGACAACGTTGAGAAATACCTTCCGTATTTCGATGCAGTCCTTCTGGAGAGCCACGGCGCTCTGACCTATTCCACAGACCTGCTTTCCGCATATCTGAAGATGGAGTCCGTTGAGTTCTACGCACAGCTGCTGTATCAGTCCAAGATGCTGGGCGGCCCCAAGGAATTCAGCAAAGAGACCGTTGAGAAGCTCTATGAGATCCGTCGCAAGATGGGACTTCCGGGCAAGCATCCGGCAAACATCTGCCAGAACAAGGGAACCCTTAACTGCCACAACTGCGGCGGAAGCTGCGATAAGCCCCCGGTATCCAACCTCGGCGCTGCTACTGGCGGTGTCATCTCTGATCCCAAGGCAGCTAACCCGGATCTGATCGCATCTGTTACCGCAAAGGTTATGGAGCAGCTTGGACTTAAGTAACTGATAACACTTTGGATAGGAGGTAATTATCGTGCCAGCAGTTGATGAGAGCATGGTAAAAAACATCGTCCAGGAAGTTATGGCAAAGATGAGCATTCAGGAATCTCCTGAAGGAAAGCACGGTGTTTTTGCCGATATGAACGATGCTATCG
>JAXJVN010000079.1:0-72698 GCA_036308545.1 Eubacterium sp.
ACTTAGGGCGCAGTGCCTGCTTGCAGGTGCTGCACCCTTATGTACCGTTGCGAAGGCGAAAAAGCGGGAGCGCCCCCATTAGGGCAATGCTCTAAATCCTGCTCATTATCGCTTCACTAAACTCACATTTATTTTCTTAATGATGCTTTTTATATAAAATGAAATCTATTTTTTCATTTTATGTTTTAAAATGAAATCATAATGGAACGATATGAAAATTATCAGGCTGTTTTTGCCATTTACTTTCAAAATGTCCTCCAAACTTTGGCTGACTTGTTAATTGTTTTGCAAATTCACAGTTGTTATCATCAAGGTAGTTTTTGATGCACTTGAAAATCTTTTCACCAGAAACTCATAGATTCAGCAAAGGTCTTTGAAAGTTATTTCAGCATAATGAAATATTTTTTCCACCTTTGAAATGATTTACAAATGACTCCTGCAAAAGCAGGAAAACGCGAAAGGAGTAAGAAATGGTACCTGTAATCACAAAAATGGAAGTATTTCCCGTTGCCGGTCATGACTGCATGGAACTGAATCTTTCCGGCGCTCATGCTCCCTATTTCACCAGAAACATTGTCATTCTGACCGATTCCGACGGTGTTGAGGGCGTAGGCGAGGTGCCCGGCGGTCAGAAAATCACGAATGCCCTGAATGCAGTCAGGGATATCGTAATCGGAACCAGCATTGCCGACTACAAGCAGACCCTCAACAAAGTTCGTGCATGGCTTTCTGCTAATATTAAAGATGATGTTCGCGGCAACCAGACCTTCGACCTTCGTACCGGCGTTCATGTCGTAACCGCGCTGGAAGCTCCGCTCCTTGACCTCCTCGGCAAGTTCCTGGACGTTCCGGCTGCCGCACTCATGGGCGACGGAATTCAGAGAGAACGCGTACAGTTCCTCAGCTACCTCTTCTATGTAGGCGACCGCAAGAAAACAGACCTTCCTTATCAGGAAGAGCCTGACAGCGACTGCGACTGGTATCGCCTGCGTCATGAGGAAGCTCTGACTCCGGAAGCAATCGTAGCATTGGCAAAAGCTACCAATGAAAAATACGGTTTTGTTGATTTCAAGCTTAAAGGCGGCGTTCTTCCCGCAAAGGAAGAAGTCAAAGCCGTTCAGGCAATCAAGGATGCCTTCCCCAATGCCCGCGTTGACCTGGATCCTAACGGTGCATGGAGCCTCAAGGAAGCTCTAGAAGTTGCTCCCGACCTCAAGAAATGCCTGGCATACTGCGAAGATCCCTGCGGAGCCGAGGACGGCTTCTCCGGCAGAGAAATCATGGCAGAGTTCAAGCGTGAGACCGGCATGCCGACCGCAACCAACATGATCGATACCGACTGGAGACAGATGTACCACTGCATCCAGCTGCACAGCGTTGATATTCCGCTGGCTGATCCTCACTTCTGGACCATGGAAGGCTCTGTCCGCGTAGGCCAGATGTGCAATGACTTCGGCCTTATGTGGGGCTGCCATTCCAATAACCACTTCGATATCTCTCTCGCTATGGTTGTTCAGTGCGCTGCTGCTATCCCTGGCAAAATGAACGGAATTGATACCCACTGGATCTGGCAGGAAGGCATTGAGAGACTGACCAAAGAGCCTATGCAGATTGAAGGCGGATGCATCGACCTGCCCAAGAAAGGCGGTCTCGGCATCGAAGTTGACCGTGATCAGATCATGAAAGCCAACAAACTCTATGTCGAGAACAATCTGGGCGCAAGAAATGACGCCATCGGCATGCAGTACCTGATCCCGGGCTGGAAGTTCGATCCCAAAAAGCCCTGCCTGGTACGCTGATCCCATCTAAAAAAAAACTGACAGGCTTACCGCGTCATTTAAAAAAAACTTATTGCCCGGCTGTAGCTTTTTTTTAAGTCGGTCCGTGCACATAGCTGAAAAAGAAATACCACTGCTGAATTCTTCAGAATATCAGCAAAGCGGCGGAAGATTGTCCATGGATAATATCTTTGCCTTCTTCCGCCTTTAATAGCAATACCTTGCAAAACCCATGTAATGAGGAGGGTAAAAAATGGCTGAATCTACAAGAATGCTGCTGGGACTGTTCCTCGGCATCGCTGTCATGATCATTCTCGTCATGAAGACGAAGGTTCACTCTTTTATCGCACTGTTGATCGCCGCTATGATTACCGGTCTGATCGGCGGCATGCCGATTGCTGACGTCACGCTTGACGACGGCACAAAAATAACCGGTCTGATCACTGCAATTCAGGACGGTTTCGGCAACACATTGAAAAGTACCGGTATCATCATCGGTCTTGGTGTCATGATGGGCGGTATTTTGGAAAAATCCGGCGCAGCGGAAAAGCTGGCTTACAGCTTCATTAAAGCCGTTGGAAAAGGTCATGAGGAATGGGCCCTGGCTATCACCGGCTGGGTCGTCGCCATCCCCGTATTCGCTGATTCCGCGATTGTTATTTTTGCACCGCTCTGCAAGGCTATGTCCGAAGTTACAGGCATCTCCGTCGTTGGTCTTGCCCTTTCTCTGGCCGCAGGTCTTCAGCTGACCCACTGCCTGGTTCCGCCGACTCCCGGTCCCTTAACTGCCGCCGGCATGCTCAATGTCGACGTAGGAACCATGATTATCGGCGGCGCGCTCATCTCTATTCCGATGCTCCTTGTTGCAGTTCCTTACTGCAAGCATATCGGAAAAAAGATTTACCAGGTCCCGAAACCGGACGGAACGTTTGACCGCAAGCAGTACAAGAAGGAATATATCAAGACTATGGACGAGCTCGACAAAATCATGGGCGAGAAGAAACTGCCGAGCCTCTGGGCATCTGTCGCGCCGATCATTGTGCCCATTATTCTCATCCTTCTCAAGACCATCCTTGGTTTTGCGGGAATCAGCAACGCTTTTATTGATTTCGTAGGCGCTCCGATCATCTCTCTTGCGATCGGTACCCTGCTTGCCATCTATGGTCTCATGGCCAAAGAAGACAACAAGTATGTTCTCAGCTGCATGGACGAGGCTATTAAGTCCACCGGTATCATCATGCTGATTACCGGTGCCGGCGGTTCTCTCGGCAACGTTGTTAAGGTCTCCGGCGTCGGCGACGCTTTAGGAAGCGCGGTCCTCGCGATCAATCTTCCGGCTGTCCTGATTCCGTTCCTGATCGCGGCACTGATGCGTATCGCGCTCGGATCCGCTACCGTTGCAATCACAACCGCTGCTTCCCTGAGCGCTCCTCTTATGAGCCAGCTCTCCATCAGCCCGCTGCTCATGGCCCTCTCCTGCTGCGTAGGAGCAATTTCCTTCTCCTACTTCAACGACAGTGGTTTCTGGGTATTCAATGGTATGTTCGGACTGACAGAGCTGAAAGACCAGGTACGATGCAAGACCGCCATATCCATGATCATGGCCGGCGTCGGCATGGCAGAGCTGCTGATCCTCGGTATATTCATGCATTAAACATCTTCTATAGAGAAAAAAGGCTCTGTGAAAACAGGGCCTTTTTTAAAAAAATGTTTTATAACGCAATCATAATGAATCACGGAGTGCCCTGCCGTTCCGGTTTTTTCTAAGAACGGCAGATCCTGCTGTGGTCAGGTTTTTTTGAAGGAGTGCCATATGGCAAAAAAACTTTGCATAAAGATTAATGAAAGAGACAACGTCGCGATCGCCATTCAGGATCTGCCCAAAGGAACCGAAGTCATGCCAGGCGTCGTAACAGCTGTGGATATTCCCCAGGCTCACAAAATCGCCTTAGTTCCATGTCCCAAAGGTACAGAAGTCATCCGCTATGGCGTTGTCCTGGGAACCACATCCGAAGACATCCCAAGGGGCGGCTGGATCAATGAGAAGAATCTGGTCATGGCTCCCGCTCCGGATCTGGACAAGCTGGAGTTTGCAAAAAAAATCGTTACCGATCTGCCGACTCCGCCGGTTAAAACCTGGATGGGCTATAAAAATCCGAACGGCGGTCCTGCCGGAACCCGCAATATCCTGGCAATCAACACGTCCGTCCAGTGCGTGGCAGGCGTCGTCAACGTTGCCATCCGCAGAATTAAAAACGAGCTGCTGCCCAAATATCCCCATGTAGACAACGTCATCGCCATCAATCATCCCTATGGATGCGGCGTCGCTATTGACGCTCCGGAAGCAAAAGTCCCCCAGCGCATCATCCGCAATATTGCCACTCATCCCAATTTCGGCGGTGTCTTCATGCTGGTAGGGCTGGGCTGTGAGAAGTTCTCGGTTGACCGTTTTTGCGAGTCTTATCCTGAACTTAACACGCCGGAGAATGTCATCGTTCTTCAAAATTACAAGGGCTACGACGCCATGATCTCCGCCATCATGGAAATGGCAGATAAAAAACTTCAAATCCTCGACAAACGAAGAAGAGAAGAGCTTCCGCTCTCCGATCTCCTGGTTGGTATGCAGTGCGGCGGCTCAGATGCCTTCTCCGGAATCACGGCAAATCCGACTGCCGGCTATGCGGCAGACCTTATCGTAAGCGGTGGCGGAACCGTCATGTTCTCTGAAGTCACGGAAGTCCGCGACGGCGTCCAGTTCATCGCCGAACGCTGCATCAATGAGGAAGTCGGCAAGCGGCTCGTCGAAGAAATGAAATGGTATGACAGCTACCTCAAGGCAGGAGGCGTCGACCGCGGCGCCAATACAACGCCCGGCAACAAAAAGGGCGGACTTTCCAACATCATTGAGAAATCCATGGGTTCCATAGCCAAGTCCGGATCATCCCCGATTGTTGAGGTCCTCTCACCCGGTCAGAAACCGACAAAACACGGAGAAATTTTCGCGGCGACACCGGCATCTGATATTGTATGCGGTCCTTCCCAGCTGGCAAGCGGCATCGGCCTCCAGGTCTTCATGACCGGACGCGGAACGCCTTATGGTCTTGCCGCGGCACCTGTCATCAAGCTCTGCTCCAGAAATGAAATGAAGGACCAGTGGTTCGACATCATCGATTTCAACGCAGGTCCTGCAGCCGTAGGTGAACGCACCATCGCCGAACAGGGAACCGAACTCTTCACCTACATCCTCGACGTCGCCAGCGGCAGGAAGAAACCCTACACCGAACAGTACGGTCTCGAAAACGACCTCTGTGTCTTCAACCCGGCGCCCATCACCTGATACGACACCCGCCAAAGAACCTTTCGGTGGCAAAGTGCCTGTCACTTTGCCACCTGAATAGAAAGGAGTTTACATGCCTACCCATGTACTCGAAGAAGCCAATCGCTGTCTTCAATGTAAAAAGCCCAGATGCCGCGAGGGCTGTCCCATCCATACAAACATTCCGGAAATGATCCGCCTTCTCAAAGAGGATAAGATGATGGAAGCTGCCTATATGCTCTTCGACAACAATCCTCTGTCCATCGTCTGCTCGCTCGTCTGCAACACCGAGCGCCAGTGTGAGGGAGCCTGCATCCGCGGCATCAAATCGAACCCGATCCACATTTCCGCCATCGAGCAGTATATTTCAGATGCCTGCTTCGAGCGTATAAAAATCGACAAGGCGCCCGATAATGGAAAAAAAGTCGGCGTCATCGGTGCCGGTCCTGCCGGTATGACCATTGCCATTATTATGGCAAGCCGCGGCTACAAGGTCACGATTTTTGAAGGAAGGGACAAGATCGGCGGCATTATGCGCTACGGAATTCCAAATTTCCGCCTGCCCCATTCCGTTCTGGATCGTTATCAGGTGAAATTGAAAGATCTGGGGATCTACCTCCGTCCCAATTTCGCAATCGGCCAGGCGACGAGCATCCAGGACCTGTTCGACGACGGCTATAAGGCTGTATTTGTCGGAACCGGTGCCTGGAGACCGAGACGGCTGCGCATTCCCGGAGAAACCTTCGGAAATGTCCATTTTGCCATCAACTATCTCAACAATCCGGAGTCCGTGGATATCGGACAGACCGTCGCTATTATCGGGGCAGGCAACTCTGCCATGGACGTGGCCAGGACGGCAATCCGTCAGGGCGCCCGGGACGTGACGATTTACGTTCGCCGAGACAAGGTCTCCGCCTCTCAGGACGAAGCAGACTACGCTGTTCTCGACGGCGCAAAATTTGAATTCCAGAAAGCTCCGCTCCAGATTCTGGATGACGGCGTTATCTTCGCGGACACCGAGCTGACAGAAGACGGCAAAGTCAATATTCTCAAAGAAACCGCTAAAAAAATCCCCTGCGACACGGTGATCATTGCCGCATCCCAGGTTCCCCAGGACCGTCTGGTTTCGCGGGACAAGGCACTTAAGCTCAATGACCGCGGAACCCTTGCTACAGACCAGGAAGGCGAAACCACCATGCCTGGCGTTTTTGCATCCGGAGACGTCGTCACCGGTGCCAAGACCGTTGTACACGCCGTAGCAGAGTCCAAGAAAATCGCCGATGCCATGGACCAGTATATCCAGTCGCTGGAATGAGAGAGCCCACCACTGGCAATTTTTCCAGGGAGAGTCGAATTAAAAAAACAACCCGAACCCTTATAAGAGGTCGGGTTGTTTTTATAGTTTTTCCTGCCGATTGGAGGTGGCAAAGTGCCTGTCACTTTGCCACCTCCAGTGTTTTTGCGTATTACATGCAGGTGTATCCTCCGTCGACCGGAACCATGATGCCGGTAACATAAGAGGAAGCCGGTGAGGAGAGGAACAGCGCTGCCGTATCGAGTTCTCCCTCATGTCCATATCTCTCTTCCGGAATCATCGTTTTTGCATTTGCCTGGAAGAAGTCGGAGTCCAGGGTCTCTCTGGTCAGATCCGTGTAGAAATAACCCGGGCAGATCGCATTTACGGTAATGCCGTATTTGCCCCACTCTGCTGCCAGCGCACGGGTCAGGTTAACAACTCCGCCCTTTGCTGCGTGATAAGGAGCAGACCCTGCAATCTTGTTTCCGACAAGTCCGTACATGGAAGCAATATTGATGACACGGCCGAATTTAGCAGGAATCATTGCTTTTTTTGCAACCGCTCTTGCAACACGGAAAGTGCCAAAGAGATCGATATTCATCTCGTTTCCGAACTGTGCGTCTGTAATATCCTCTGCCGGAGCAACGGCACCGGTTCCCGCGTTGTTGATCAGAATATCGATACGGCCGAATTTCTTCAGAACTTCATCGACAGCCTCATTTACCCTGTCGGTATCCGTAATATCACACTGAACAGGGAAGGTCTCAACGCCGAATTCCTCTGTAATTTCCTTAGCAACTGCCTCCAGCTTCTCTTTGCGGCGCGCCAGCGGAACGATCTTGCAGCCCTGGCTTGCCAGTGCTTTCGCCATCTGAACACCAAGTCCGGCTGAGCATCCGGTAACAATAGCAACGCGGTCTTTCAGGTCAAAATAGTTTTTCATGATAAGCAATACCCCTTTCTAGCGAATAGAAATTATGTAAAAAGCTCGGTTTTTGTGTTTATTTTATCAGACTATTTAGAATTTTACAATGCAGCAATTATACAATATTGATACAATTTCCACGTAAAAGCGCCCCTGCTGTTCAGAAACCAGCCAAAGTGACAGTCACTTTGGCTGGTTTTTTCGCTTAAGCCATTCTGCCATCTTCTCCGCAAAAATCCGGTGCCCTTCTTCAGACAGGTGAACGCCGTCAAATGCCAAGGGCAGGTTCCATGCGCCTGTATCGATATAGTCCCAGCCATGCCTGGCTGCAATTTTCTGATAGCCGGTTCGAATTTCCGATATCTTACTGTCCAGGTTTTTCTGGTAATGCAGGGGCGGAGGAGCGATAAGCAGGATTTTGGGGTGTTCCTCTGTTACGTATGCTTTTCCCTGGCATAATCCTGCCTTCCTCTGTTCTGAATCTGCCCTTCCTTGCCCTGAATCTACCTGTTTTTCCGGATTATGATCAAGGAAATTCCGGATTTCCAGTAGAAAATCTTCCATGGTTTTTACAATTTCATCCGTATTAACGTCACCATCTCTGCTGTCGCAGAGGAGCAGATCGTTGCTTCCAAGCATGACTGCGAAAGCAGCAAGTGGCTCCTCTCTTTGCAGGCTCATTTCCAGAAGTTCGATCGTCCGCTTGTGGTTCGGAATCTTTCTCCCGTTGAGTCCATCCGCTATAACTGCTGTGGAATCGCCCAGAAGCTTCTGAAGAATATTTGTCCAGATTTTATTCTCAGGATAGCATCCGCCAAAAGGATCCCGGGGGTCGTAGCCGTAGGTATTTGAATCGCCGTAAAAATAATATTTTTTCAAAACTGCATGTTCTCCTGCAGAATTATTGTTCCCCGTTTCCCGCCAGCTGCAGTTCTTCCGCATGGTCTTTCATTCCGCCGATGACGATTTCTGCTACGTCGCGGAGGTCCATGCCCAGCATCTCGCAGCCCTTGAGGATCAGCGGACGGTCGCATTTGGCCGCAAAGCGCTTGTCCTTCCATTTCTTCATAAAACTCTTGACCGGCATGTCTGTAATTCCATTAGGGCGCATTCTGGCGGCAGCCTGAATAATACCGGTCAGCTCGTCAACAGTGAAGAGACTTTTTTCCATATTAGTAATGGGCTCTACGTTATTACAGATACCGTAGCCGTGAGCCAGGATTGCCCGGATATCCTCTTCCGGAACACCGGCTTCACGAAGCGGCTCTTCCGTATGAGCCAGATGCTCGTCCGGGTATTTTTCGTAATCATAATCGTGAAGCCAGCCGACAGCCGCCCAATGCTCCGGGTCTTCTCCGAAATGCTTTGCCATAGCCTCCATGGCAGCGGAAACATTCGCTGCATGCAGGAGCAGATGATCCTCCGTAACCATGGTCGCGTTAATGCGTTTTGCTTCTTCTAATGTCAATTTATCCATGTTGCACTCCCTTCTCTGACAACAAGTCAAAGTAACAGTCCCTCAAAGTGTGATTGACGCTATTATAGTCCACTCCTATATGAATATCACGTTGGAAAATTATGGCATTGCAGCCTGTTCGCAATTATTTTCCGCTGTTCCGTCATTTTTTCGTTTTGCCTGTTCCGGCTTGTCCTATTTTTGAATTATTTTCTGTTACTATTTCATTTTCGATATATTTTCTTTGTGGAATCGATTCTTCCCGTTCTTTTTTCGGTTATTCTTTCGTAAATTTGCATAATTTCTTTTGAATTTTATAATTCATTTCGTGAAGTTTTTCCCTTGATACTTTTTGTTGATGTCCCTAGAATATAGACACGCTAAAGTTTTTATACTTTTTTTATAATTTCACGGGGAGAAAAAGCGAGAGTTTTCACCCGGAAATAGGAAAAAGTTCTTTGGAGTTGCTCCCTTCGCTGCTGATTCCGGCCGGTATTCAGAGAAGGAAGCGGTAACATGTCCATCTTTTTTCTAATATCACCGTTTTTACCAAGGGGGATAAAAATGAACAGTCTTGTAATACTTCTTATCGCCGTAGTCGCACTTCTCGCAGGCTACATCCTCTACGGCCGCTTCCTTGCCAAGAGCTGGGGCATCGATCCCAACGCCAAGACTCCGGCAGTAGAACATGAAGATGGTCAGGATTATGTACCTTCTTCAAAGTTATCCGTTTTTGCACATCAGTTTTCCTCAATTGCAGGCGCAGGTCCTGTCCAGGGCCCGATCCTCGCATCTATGTTCGGCTGGGTTCCGGTTCTTCTCTGGCTGCTGGTCGGAGGCATCTTCTTCGGAGCAGTTCAGGACTTCGGTTCTCTGTACGCTTCTGTAAAGAATGAAGGAAAATCCATCGGACTTATCATTGAGAAATATATCGGCAAAGCCGGCAGACGTTTCTTCACTCTGTTCGAGTGGCTCTTCACTCTTCTGGTTATCGCCGCTTTCACTTCCATGGTTTCTTCCACCTTCAACGGCTATACCGTCGCTGACGGTGTAACATCCCAGAACTATAACGGCGCAGCTTCCGCTACGGTTTCCATTCTGTTCATGTTCGGGGCAGTACTTTTAGGTGTCATCACCAAGTTCTTCAAAAACATGAAGGAGTGGATGAAAGCAGTTCTTGCGGTTGTCCTTGTCGTTGCAATGTTCGCCATCGGCATGCAGTTCCCGATCTACCTGACCGGCAGCCAGTGGAACCTGGTTATTATGGTTTACCTCTTCGCTGCAGCTGTTACGCCTATGTGGCTGCTCATGGAGCCTCGTGATTACCTGACCACTGTTAACATGATCGCAATGATGGCAGGCGGCTTCTTCGGAACCATCGCAACACATCCGTCCATGAACCTGAATGCCTTCAACGGTTTCGCTGTTGCAGGTGCTGACGGCAGCATGAGCTACCTGTTCCCGACCCTGTTCGTTACCATCGCATGCGGCGCTGTTTCCGGATTCCATTCACTGGTTTCCTCAGAGACCTCTTCCAAAACCATCCGCAACGAAAAGGATATGCTCTTCGTAGGTTACGGCTCCATGCTTCTGGAGACCCTGCTTGGTGTCATCTCCCTGATCATGGTCGGTGCTGTTGCTGTTAACGGCGTAAAGCCGGACGGAACTCCTTTCCAGATCTTCTCTGCTGGCGTTGCTGGATGCCTGGAAAAATTCGGCGTTCCCAATACGGTCGCAGCCGTATTCATGACCATGTGCATTTCCGGACTGGCACTGACCTCTCTGGATTCCGTCGGACGTATCGGCAGCCGTGCTTTCATACAGATGTTTGCTTCTGATGAAACAGATCTGGCTAAGATTCCGGGATGGCAGAAGTTCCTGACCAATAAATATGTCGCAACGGTTGTTACCCTCTTCTGCGGATATCTGCTCTGCCTTGGCGGTTATCAGAACGTATGGGCTCTGTTCGGCTCCGCAAACCAGATGCTGGCAGCTCTGGTACTCATCGGCATCGCCGTATTCCTGAAGGCTACCGGACGTAAGCACGCCATGCTTTACATCCCCATGGGCATCATGTTCGCAGTTACCATGACCGCTATCATCCTTAACGTCAGAGGCAACATCAAAGCCTTCATGACCGGAAATGCAACCTTCCTGGTCAACGGACTGCAGCTGATCGTAGCCGCATTCCTGATCGTCCTCGGCATCCTGGTCGCATATACCTGCGTCAAGAAGCTGATCGAGACCAAATATGTGAAGAAGGAAAATAGAGCAGACATGGAGAAAGCTGCCTGAGCAATAGACAGCAAAATACCTGCGGTGGCAAAGTGACAGGCACTTTGCCACCTTCCAAAATTCAATTCTTGCTGATCGCGGCGTGGGGCAGAAAAAATTCTCACTGCGCCGGGATTTATAAAAAAATGAAGCAGCTATGCATGGGATTGATTTCCCGTGTATAGCTGCTCTTTTTTCTTCAGACGACGAGCCGAAAAGCTGCCTGACATTTTTTATACGGTAAGGACGCCTTCCGAATTGTAGATCAGTGCCATAAATTCCAGGTCCTGGTCAGAGTTATTCTCGATGCTGTGCCATTCTCCAGGAAGAATCGTGCAGACGTCGCCTGGCCTTACTTCATGCGCTGACTTGTCATTATCGATAAACGTTCCGACTCCCTTGAGGATATAATAGGGCTCCGTCTCTTTGACGTGCTGATGCCAGCCTACAGAAGCTCCCGGAGGAAGGACAACTCTTGCGTACATTCTGCCGTGTCCGTACAGTTCTTCCTTCTTGAGAACGTGATGGATGTAGGCTGTCCCTCTGCCGCCCTGTAAATGCTCCGCTTCTACGATGCTCTCTCTTCTAACCATTTTTATAACTCCTTTCTCTGAGCAATTGCTTCCGTACCAGCCAAAGTGACACTCACTTTGACCAACTTTCGCAGGTTAAGCGATGTCCACCGGACACCCGCTAGAATCACGGAAATCTTTGATTCCGTAGTGATTCCACGTACAGAGTAAGTACCACTCCGGCTGGTTATTTCGTATATCCACAGCCGCTCTGTTCATGCTCCGGTCCATTATCCACAGTATAACGGGCACGGAATTCCGCATTGATATCTTTCAGTTCCCTGCGGCCTTCAATGTAGTCGTCATACATGTCGATAATTCCCTGGGAACATCCGTCGCACTGGCCGGATATATTTCCCAGCGACTCATCCACGATCTTCTGCCGCTCCTCGCGAGTGGTGTCTTTAATAAAATAGGAATTCATAACTGTCACCTCATAATAGATGGAAAGGCTGCGATTCACTTTTATCTATCGAACTGTTGCGCTTCGATAAACTCTCCTTTCACAACCCCATACAGCCTCTGGTCTGCCAGTGTCCCATCCGGATTCCGCATTGCCTGTTTCAGAAGTCCTTCCTGCTTCAAGCCTGCATGCTCTAATACTTTCGCCGAAGCCTGATTTCCATCATGGCACCATGCATGGACTCGATTGATTTCTTCCTCTTCTATCAGGAATTTTACCACACGCTTTGCTGCCTCGCTGGCATAACCATATCCCCAGGCATTTCTGAAAATGCTGTAGCCGATTTCTATTGAAACAATATCAGGATCGTATCCATATGCTCCGATTGTTCCAACCGCCTCGCCGTCTCTTTCAATGATCCAGGAATAATTTCCCGGTTTTTCATTATTTTCGATATCCTGCAATACCTTCTCTTTTGCGGCTTCCGGTGTCCTGTATGGGTTCCAGCCTGTATATCTGGTTATTTCCGGATTGCATCCCAGTTCCCTGTGAAGAAGTTCTGCATCCTTTTGAACGGGCTTTCTGAGCAGCAGCCTTTTTGTAGTAAGTTCCCTTATTCCATTCATATTATTTCCTGTTCTGAAATTTCGGCAAGTTGTTACTCAGGTAAGAAACGTCCCTATCCCATGCTCCTTATGTGCACTCAATCCCCGAAGGAGGCAAAGCAGACGAATCTGACCAGCCAGAGTGCCTGTCAATTTGCCTGGCACTTTGCCCGGCAAATTTCGATCACTTCCAGATCTTCCGGCACATAGAGCTTTCCGGAATAGTATTTCCGTCCTTCTTCTGTGTAAAGCTTTCGCCTGTTTTTGATATTCTGATCTTCTGTGTGATAGAGAACCAGATTCTTTACGCCCAGTTCTTCCGCCAGCGTGCAGGCATCCTTCACAGTTGAGTGGTGCTTCTCGTATGGGTGAAAAACATCCGCCTGTGATGACAGGCAGAATGCTTCGTGGAGCAGCCAGTCGCTTTCCTTCGCGTATTTTTTTTCACATTCCTGATAGGGCTCGTCTCCGCAGCAGGTGAGCTTATGTTCCTGCAGGTTGCTGCTTCCATTTTTATCATTCTCATCATAGTACATGGTGAAACCAAACTGCTTTGCCTTGGTCGACCGGATATCGAAAGCCTGAAATCTATGCCCAATCGCCTGGAATTCTTCGCCATCTGACAGCGTAATCAGGTGAAGGCGTTTCCCAATCAGCTTCGTCTGCTTGGGCTTCAGAAGCTTATCCGCCATCTCCGCAAGCAGGGTAATCACCTCGTCATGGCCGTAAATGTAGGCATCACCCTCATACTGGTTCTGGGTGATGTACTGGGTGATCATGCGGATCATCCAGACAATCCCCATAATATGGTCCAGGTGTTTATGGGTGACGAAGATATGCTGCATCTTCTTCCAGTCCAGACCGGCACTTTTCAGCTGACGGAGCAGACCGTTTCCGCCTCCGCCGTCGACCAGGAAGTACTGACCGTCATCCTCGATGACAAAGCAGGTATTATAGCATTCTGTTACCAGGGCATTGCCCGTTCCAAGCATCGTTATTTTCATCTTTTCCTCTTATTTTCCACTGCCATTATCTTTCAGGCTATTAAGAAATGCCGGCAGCATATAAAGCGGTCTGAAATATAGTTCACCTTTACGATCCACATCCTTCGGGGAAAAGAGATACATCCCCGCTACGCGTGACGAATATTTCTTTTGGAACTGTAATATAGATTCATGCTTTCCTGCGCCGCTGGATTTAATCTCAATCGGAATTAGTTTTTCCTTATGTGCCAGGAGAAAATCTATCTCATAATAATGTGTGCTGCCTTTTTTCTCGAATGTATGATAGAACAGCTCTGTTCCGGAAGCCCTGATAATCTGTGCTGCTGCATTCTCATAGAGATATCCCAGATTAGCAGGAAGTCTGTCAGAGAGCATCTTGGCATAAATTTCATTATCTGTTTCAGGCCGGTCAATGAACATCAATGTCAGGAACATCCCGGTATCTGCAGTATAGAGCTTGTAGCTGTCCAGATTTCTGGAGGCGGATAACCCAATATCCGGCTCCATGGTATTGTATGAAATAAGGACTGTCTGTGAGTCAATCAAATCAGAGAGCAGTCTTTCTGCTGTGTCAGATTTTCCTTTTCCTATCGCCTTCGAAATAAAATACCTTTTCGTATCTCTGGCAAGCTGCTCCGGTATTGACCGATACAGCCTGGATATCCGTCCTGATTCATCAATTTTTCGAAAATCATCTTCGTAAAGGCTGATAATTTCGCGCCTGACCCGGTCTATCTCTGTAAAATTAGCCCCGTCTACAAAAGCCTCAACTGCCTGCGGCATACCGCCAACAGCCATATAAATACGAAAGTCACGCATGAGTTTACGGTTTGTGGCGTCTCCGACAGGTCTTTTTATGGCATACAGCTTTTCTATAATATCAGCTATACTGCTCCCGCATGCCTTCTGGAATTCCTCAAAATCCATGGGGTAGACGTGGATTTTCATTTCTTCCGAAGGAATAAGGATATCTTTGACGTTTTTATGAATCGATATCAGCGAGCCGGTTTCAATATAGTGGTACCTGCCATCCTGTACCAGATACTTGATAGCTTCTCTTGCTCTGGGGAATCTCTGTACTTCATCAAAGATAATAACCGATTTCCCGGTTATCAGATTCGCTCCCGTCTCTGCCTGCAATCGCAGGAAAAAAATATCCAGATTCCCAAGGTCATTAAAGCAGTCTCTGATATTGCTGCCTGCCTTGGCAAAATCAATCAGCATATAAGAGTCATATTCATTACGTGCAAACTGCTCTGCGATTGTGGACTTACCGACACGCCTGGCGCCTTCCAGCAAAACAGCATACCTGTCAGCAAATCGTTCTTTCCATTGCAGCAGTTCATGATAAACCTTCCGTTCAAAAAAACGCATAGAATATACCTCCATAGTCAAGTATATAAGGCATAATAACATTCTTCAATATTTTTTCCATGCGATTGTCGTTTTTATTCAATATTATTATCCGGAATTTATGCGATTTCTTCAATATTTTTATCCAGGATTTATATGATTTCTTCAATATTTTCCGTCTGCAAATCGCGCCTTTCTTCAACATTCCAAGCATCGGTGTGTTCCTCATGTTCAACGTAAAAAAATCTTAAAGGTGGCAAGGTGACAGGCACCTTGCCACCTGATGTTCGGGAAGAAAAAACATGCATGAAATAGGTATCGTGACGCATCTGGCCAAAACGCTGGATGAGCTTGCCGAAGAGCAGCATATTACAAAGATTGGTTCCGTTACCCTGCAGGTAGGCGAAGTATCCGGCATTATGACGGACTACTTCGTCGACTGCCGGGATTACTTCAAGGGAAGGCATCCGGTTCTGACACAGTCCCAGCTGAAGCTGGAAACCCTGCCGGCAGTAACCTTTTTTTCGAAAAATCTGTCGGTATTGTCGTTAAAATGCTATGATAAAAATGATTTTCAATTGGATTTTATCTGAATTATGTCTTAGTTTTAAGCTTGATATTGGAATATTTCCAACAGGAGTACTTTCCGCAGATAGGATAAGCAGGAGGTTTTTTCTATGCCGGCTTCAATAACTCCAAAGAAACACGCTGACCATGCAGCCGCCGGGGACTGCGTACAAAATACCGTAGATAGGAAACTGACAGCCTGCAAGGAACTCTCTCCTGATCAGCTGAAGCCCGGGGTTTCCGCTGCTGACCTGGATTTCAGCACGACCGCGGAGCTGACCCCTCTGGACGGACTGATCGGCCAGGCCAGGGCTGAAGAGGCTCTCGATTTCGGTCTTAAAGTCCGCATGAAGGGCTACAACATTTACATGGCAGGTCCTTCCGGAACGGGAAAAACAACTTATGCAAAGCGTATGGCTGCCAGGCGTGCAGAGACTGAACCGGTCCCGCCGGACTGGTGCTACGTCATGAATTTCAGGGACGAGAAGCGTCCGACCGCCCTCTCCTTCCCTGCCGGCAAGGGGCGCGTCTTCCGCAAGGATATGGAAAATCTAGTCAGCCTCCTTCGGTCCGAACTCCAGAAGGCTTTTATGAGCGAGGAATACGTGACCCGCAAAGGGGCTATTTCCAAGGAAATCTCAGCTCAGAAAAACGCCTTGCTTGAGCAGATCAACCAAGTTGGCTCCAAGTACGGTTTCCAGGCGAAACTGACCGATCAGGGACTGTCCTTAAGTCCGGTTATTGACGGCAAAGTCTTAAGCGACGAGGATGCTGAGAACCTGACCGAAGTCCAGCTCGAAGCCCTGGAAAGCAACTCGGTTCTTTTTTCCGAGGATGCTTCGCCCATGCTGCGGGACCTGGATGCCATCGAGCGGGAATCCGACGATCGTCTGGACCAGCTGGACAATGATACCGGTCTCCACGCCATGAAGCGGCATATCGAGAAGATGCGGAAAAAATATGCTTATTCGAAGAAGGTCGGGGAATATCTGTCCGGTGTCCAGGCGGATATCATGGACCACCTGGATGATTTCCTGGATAACGGAGACCCCGGCCCCCAGGGCCAGCTTGCTGCACTTCTAAGCGCCCAGGCTTCCCGGAATGATCCTTCTTCCCGCTACAAGGTCAACCTGGTCGTAGACCATTCCGATGACAAAGGCGCGCCGGTCGTCGTGTCCTTCAGTCCCACCATTCAGGATCTGAGCGGCGAAGTGGAGGCCAGCACAGAAGCCGGAGGCAATACGATCAGCACCGATTACATGGGCATCAAAGCCGGTCAGCTCCATAAGGCAAATGGCGGCTACCTGCTCGTTCAGGCTTACGATATCCTGACTTCGGACACCTGGGAGATCCTGCGCCGCGTCATGAAGACGTCTGAGATCAACATCGGACCCGTCAGCAGCAACTCGACCAGCCAGGCAATGCCCTTTCTCAAGCCGGAACCCATACCCGCCAACCTGAAGATCATCATGATCGGAAACGGTTCTTACTATGAACTGATGATGGCGGGAGACGAAGAATTCGGGAAGTTTTTCAAGGTGCGGGTAGATTTTGACTATGAGATGCCTTCCACGAAGGAAAACCGGAAGAAAGTAGCTGAATTCATTAAGAGTTTTTCCACCAGAGAGGGGACGCCTGACCTGGATGCGGCGGCGGTGGCAAGAGTTCTGGAATATTCCGCCCGCTGCGCTGAGCGTCAGGACAGGCTCTCGACCCGCTTCAACGTCGTCGCAGACATCCTGACGGAAGCCTCCGCCTGGGCAGAGACCGACAAAGTTTCCCTGATCACAGAGGGCTATGTCCGGAAAGCCATTGAAAGAAGAGAAGAACGTTTCCGGCAATACCAGGAAAAGCTTGCGGAAGCGGTAGATGAAGACGTCATCATGATTGCGACGCAAGGCGCCGAGATCGGCCAGATCAATGCCCTGGCGGTCCTGGACACCGGCGATTATGCCTTCGGTATTCCGTCCCGGATTACCGCCACTACCTACGTCGGTCAGAATGGCATCGTCAATATCGAGAAAGAGGCAGAGCTGAGCGGCCAGACCCACAACAAGGGGGTTCAGATCATCACGGGCTACCTGGGCCAGACCTATGCCCAGAAATTCCCCCTGTCCCTGTCCTGCCGGATCTGCTTCGAGCAGAACTACAGCGGCATCGACGGAGACAGTGCCTCCAGTACCGAGCTTTACGCTATCCTCTCCTCCCTGGCAGACCTGCCCATCCGTCAGGACCTGGCAGTCACCGGCTCTGTCAACCAGCGCGGGCAGATTCAGGCCATCGGCGGAGTCAATTACAAGATTGAAGGTTTCTTTGACCTCTGCAAGCGCCGCGGGCTCACCGGTAGCCAGGGTGTCCTGATTCCGGTCTCCAACGTACGAGACCTGGTTCTGAAAGACGAGGTTGTAGAAGCAGTAAGGGACGGTCTCTTCCACATCTACCCCGTCACAACCATCGACCAGGGTATTGAGCTTCTGACCGGCTGCCCCGCAGGCGAGCCGGACGCAGAAGGAAACTATCCGGAAGACAGCGTGCACGGAAGAGTCCTCGCCAAGCTGCGGGCTTTCAATCAGGCTGCCGGCCTGCCAAAGTGACAGGCACTTTGGCTGGTCACGCCTTTTTCAGCGGGATTGTGCTTTTTTTATCGAGGGTTTTTAATTGTGCAATGCGGCTCCATCGTCTTGCAGATAAGGTTCTAGACCGTCATGATCGTTGTCCTTTTCGGTTATGACGTCTGCCGCCGCTTTCACTTTTTCGTCTCCATTGCACATGGCGATTCCCAGGCCAGCCGCCTGAATCATAGAGATATCGTTCTCCGCATCGCCTGCCGCCATGGTATTTTCTATAGGAATGTTTAAAAGGCCCGCCAGCTTTCTCAATGCGTTGCCCTTGCCTGCATCCGCCGGAAAGATTTCCAGGTACCATGGGTTGGAAAAAATGGTGGTCAGACGATCGCTGAACTTCGCATGCAGTTCCTCTCTGAGCCGCTCGATCTTTGACCTGTCCTCCAGTTCAATCGCGATCATCTTGCAGGGTGCTTCCTGAATCTGGTTCATAATATGCTCGTCGATGATGACCGGCGTTTTAATGTGCCTGCGGTAGAAGTCCATCTCTTTATCCCAGGCACGGCTAAGAATATAATTATCATTATAGGTATGACAGTGAACACTGCAGGCATCTGCCATGGCAAAAACCTCCGGTACCAGATCCAGACCTACCCCGGTCCGAAAGACACTTGCATAAGTTCTTTTTCCATCCGGTCCAATATCGGTCCTCTGAATGGAAGCCCCGTTATAGCTGACCACAAAGCTTCCCGGATAATCCAGACCCATAGACTGCTGCACGTTAAGCGCGCTTTCTGCAGCCCGGCCGGTCGAAATCGCAAAG
Source organism: Eubacterium sp. (assembly GCA_036308545.1). Lineage (GTDB taxonomy): Bacteria > Bacillota > Clostridia > Lachnospirales > Lachnospiraceae > Bilifractor. The sequence goes on from JAXJVN010000079.1 coordinate 18,938, forward strand.
ATATTTCCCGCCTCCGTGAAACGGTCGAGGGCACTTCGCGTCGCCGGCGAGATTCGTTTGTCACTGGTAAGAAGCGTACCGTCCAGATCTGTTAATAAAAGTTTTTTCTTTTCCATTGTTATTCTTCCGCCAGACGGTCCAGTGCCTTTGCCAGCTGGTCCGGGCAAGACGTATTCTTGAAACCGCAGCGGGTACCGCGCAGAATATCCGCCACTTCCTTAGCCGGACGGCCAACCGCAAGCCTGGCAACACCCTGGGTATTTCCCGAACAGCCGTTGGTAAACTCGATATCCCGGACAATTCCTTCGTCATCGACTTCTACATGAATATTGCTGGCGCATACGCCCCTGGTTTTAAAGTCTTCTACCTTCATTTATATCTCCTTACTTCCAATTTTATGATACCAGTGCCAAAAGTCATCACTTACCTGCGACCCTTTGGCCGGTTTTACAGCATTTTTTTCTTCTTCAGGATTGCGACCGTAATGATGCAGATCAGCATGGTAATCAGCAGGACAATACCAAATCCGAAGGGGCTCCTTCCGAAGGGCAGATTTACATTCATGCCCCAGATGCCGGCTATGATCGTGGGCAGAGTCATAACGATGGTGATGGAAGTGAGCAGCTTCATGACGTCGTTCAGGCGATTGTTGATGACGGTGGAAAAAAGCTCGCTCGTAGAGCGGATGATATCCTGATAGATTTTGGTCGTCTCGATGGCCTGGGTATTTTCGACGATAGTATCCTCCAGCAGCTCCTCGTCCTCTTCGTATTCCTTGAGAATGCCGTAGCGTCGAATCCGCTCCAGGACCGTCTGGTTGGCGCGAAGGGCGGTCGCGAAGTAAACCAGGTTGGTCTCCAGATAGTGGAGGTTAATCAGGTCCGAATCCTGCAGATCCTTGTTGATCTTTTTTTCCACTTCCTCGCGCTTCTTGTCAATATCTCTCAGAAGCGCCTGGTACACCATGCAGTTCCGGTAGAGAATCTGACAGCAGAGGCGCTTTCTCCGCTTTGTCGAATAAATTTTTCTTCTGGAATAAATGATGTCTTTTAAGACGAGGCTTTCCCTGGCACAGACCGTGATCACGCAGGTTGGTGTAATAAAAACGCCAATCGGGATTGTGGTATAGCTGAACGCTACGTTAACCGCTTCCCGTACCGGAATATCAACCAGAACCAGCGTATAGCCTTCTTCCGTAACCACACGGGACGCCTCATCCTCATCCAGCGCAGCCCGGACATCAGCCAGTTCCAGGTTGAACTGCCTGCTCACATCAAGGCATTCCTTTTCCGTAGGATTAGTAAGCTTAATCCAGCAGTTGTCCGTATATTCATTAATTTCCCTGATCAGGCCATCCTGTGAAATGTAATAATTATGCATAACAAAAGCCCCCACCTTCTACTACACATTTTACGTTTCTCTGCCGAGACGGTCAAATCATATAGAAGTAAAATCCAATGCGAAGAGGTGGCAAAGTGCCTGTGAGTCGCGCGCACCGCGGGCACCAGTGCCTCACGCACGATATTGTCACTTTGCCACCTCTGACCGGTGGATCTTATTCTACTGTTACAGACTTGGCCAGGTTTCTGGGCTGGTCCGGATTGTTGCCCTTGCCGACGGATACATAGTATGCAATCAGCTGGCAGAGAGCAATCGCTCCGAAGAGGGCGAAGGCGTCCGGCACCTCCGGGATGTGGAGGTGGACATCACAGATGGTCGGATCGGTGATGGATTCGTCCATGCTGATTAGGATGACGTATGCGCCTCTGGCCTTGGTCTCACGGATATTGGAGATCATCTTGCTGTAAACGCCCTTTTGGGTTGCCAGCGCAATGACCGGCACGCCGTCTTCAATCAGGGAGATCGTGCCGTGCTTGAGTTCGCCTGCCGCGTAAGCTTCCGCGTGAATATAGGAAATCTCTTTCAGTTTCAGGGCACCTTCTCTGGCAAGGCTGTAATCCAGTCCTCTTCCGATAAAGAAGGCATCTGTCGCGTTGATCAGGCGGCTGCTGAGCCGGGAAATATCCTCTTCCTGTTTCAGAACCTCTGTAATAACGTCCGGCATGGATTCCAGCGCTTTCACATACTTCTTTGCGGTCTCCACGTCCATTCTGCCGGATGCAAGTCCAATCTTAAGTGCCAGAAGATAGAAGCTGGACACCTGGACTGTATAGGCCTTCGTACTGGCTACGGCGATTTCCGGGCCGGCATGCGTATAAAGAACATAGTCGCTTTCCCGCGCGATCGTAGACCCCTTCACATTGACGATGGATACCGTCTTGTGGGTATATTTTCTGGCCAGGCGCAGGGCTTCCAGCGTGTCGATCGTCTCGCCGGACTGAGAACAGACGATTACCATAGACCGTTCATTCAGAATCGGGCGGGCGTAACGGAACTCGGACGCGATAGCGGAATGGACCGGAATGCCAAGGGTATTCTCGATCAGGGTCTGACCGACCATGCCCGCATGCAGAGCGGTTCCGCAGGCGATGATGGTGATATCGCTGCAATCTTCAAAAAAACTGTCCGGAATTCCATCAACAGAGAAGTCCGGAAGATCGTCATGGATCCTGGGCGCAATGGTGCGGCGCAGAGCGTCTGGCTGCTCGTGGATTTCCTTGATCATGTAATGGGGATAGCCTTCCTTCTCGGCGGCGTGGACATCCCAGTTCACTTCCAGATAATCCGGCTCGATTGTTTTTCCATCTAAGTCCTCAAGGGTGATGCCCTCAGGGGTCAGGGTCAGCAGATGATATTCCGGAACGACAAAATAGCGTTTGGAATACTCAATAAAGGCGGTCAGGTCGGAAGCGATAAACGCGCCTTCCTTTTCGGTATACGTCGCAACCATGGGGCTGACGTTTCGGATGGCGTAAATTTTGCCCGGATGATCCTGGAACATAATGCAGAAAGCGAAGGATCCCTTGATCAGGGAAACCGCTTTTTTGATGGCTTCCCTGGGGTCGCCTTCATAAAAGTGGTTGATCAGGGCGCAGGCAACTTCTGTATCCGTGTCGGACTTCAGGTCTCCGGCCAGCTGATAGGTCTCAACCAGTTCGTGATAATTCTCGATAATACCGTTGTGGATCAGTGTGACATTTCCGACCTTATGCGGATGAGCGTTGGCGTTCGTCACACCGCCGTGGGTAGCCCAGCGGGTGTGTCCGATTCCGCAGGTGGACGGGTTGTCATCGTCACAGATTGCCCTTAAGTCCTTTACCTTTCCCGCAGTCTTGCGAATGGAAATATGGGAACCGTTTTCCTTGAAAAAAGCGATGCCCGCGCTGTCATAGCCCCTGTACTCCAGACGCTGAAGTCCGTCCAGAAGAATATCCTGGACCTGCTTGCCTCCGGTAAATCCGATAATTCCACACATACTTTTGTTTTCTCCTTATTAATTACATAAAAAATTCATCGTGATTCCCTACGGTTGCCGCTTATTTGTCCTCACCGTTACCGGTGCTCTTTGCAGCAGCATACGCAGCCGTATCCACGATCGGGCATCCGCCGAATTTTCGATAACCCGACACCTCGTTAACCCATGCGGCGGAGAAACCGCAAAGGTGCATGGCGCTAAAGTTTCTGAACTTTTCGAAAGCCGGCTCCTCCTCTTGCTGAACCGGTTCCTTTCAGCCTAGCATTGCAGATTAAGTTTGTCAAACTGAGGTGGCAAAGTGACAGGCACCATGCCACCTTGCAGTCCACCTCAGGTGGCATGGTGCCTGTCACTTTGCCACCTTTCAGCTGCTAATCTCGTTTTCCTGCTCCAGACGGATTTTCCGTTCAAGCATAAGGTCGATTAGAGCATGAAAGCATTGAAAGCGTTCATCCGTTCTCATCTGCTGCAGAAGCTGCAGGTATTTCTCATCTTTTATCGGCATGGCAGCTGTCTCATAGTGCTGAAGCGTTCTTTCGTCCATCATAAAGGGCTGCAGGTCCGGAATGATGTTCTCCTTAAGTCGTTTAAAGATACGGAAACCGCCGGCGTCGATATCACTCCAGTGGAAAAAGCGGACGCCTTCCGGGCATGCCTCACGGATCAGCCGGAAAAACTTCCCCTTTGCAGGACTGTAAAACCCGCCGTGATAGACTAGAGCCAACGGATAAGAAAGCCGGTTCATATGGGCAAGCAGCGGGTCCGTCAGGGAGGTTTGGAAATTTACACCTGATGCAGATGTTGCATCCACTGCCTCATGTCGAACCGCGTTTCCAGGCTTTCCCGTCAGTGCAGACTTTCCCGCTGGTATATGCTGCACTGCCCACTCGTAATTTGCCCTGTTCTCGATAAAAAGTACGGTTTTCGTTTCCCCAAGGTGGATCCGCACCATATGGCGAACGGTTTCGGAATCTGTATAAGCTCCAAATTCCGGACTTCCGAATGTAATCCCTTTGCCGTCATCCATTTCAGCAGACAGATTTCCGCGAAAAGCAAAGATTTCCGGCCAGCGGCTGATGCCATAATGGAGAAGAATTTCATCGTCAGATGGTGCCGGAGCATCCGGATCTGTCCGGCCTTCCGCCTTCTCTTTTTCAATCCGTCGGAGGATGCTGCCTGCTTTTGTTTTCAAATGGTGTTCGAAATATTTGCTGTCGCCGTAAAGCCTCGCGCTGATGACCCGTTCCATCTCCGGCTCCCGGTTTTCTGCCAGATACCGAAGGAATAGGAGTAAATTCCGGTCAAGATTGGAATCTCCCGTGAACGGCGCCGGAATCCTCTGCCTGTCCAATGCAATGGTGCGCAGCTCTTCTAAATACGATCTGATATGATCCGTCTGCTCTTCCTGAAGTCCACCGTCGAAACCGGCCGATTCTCTCTGCAGGGACGGTTCTCTACTCAGGGAAGATTCTTGCGGCTGGCGGGCACGCGCGCTCTCCGGCGGAACCATCCCCACGGAGAATGCTGCCAGCGTCGCTTCCACATCTGTCGCAAACTGCCGGACCCTGTCCTCAGCCGGAATCCGGGAGATGCGGTCGTAAGCCCGGCGTATTGCGTCCTTATCCGGATTCAGCCAGATCAATTCAACCAGGTTTCCCTCCTCAAATCTCATCCAGGAATAATCTACCATTCCCTGTTCCTTCAATCCGGAAAGGACCGCGAAAAACGTCTGCTTCTCATCCGGAAATTCCAGCTTCCGCATGAGTTCCGGAGTCTTTGCAGCATAAAAAAGGATGCGGCGGCTGTACACACCGGTCTTTCGATAGCTGCTTTTTTCATAGGTATCAAGCAGCCGGTTTAAAATATAGTTTGTCCATTTCTCCTGTTCTGTCATGACCCTCCTGTTCTCTCCTGCCGTCTAGTCCGTTGTGATCGTTCGTTTTTTCCTGCTGTTTATCCGCCTTTGCCTGTTTTCTCCTGCTGTATTTCTCTCTGTAATTTATCTTTTTTCTTCTGTACATTTGATTCGCAAAAGCTCTGCCTTCTTTTTCTGCAGAGTCCCTGTGCGGCTGCAGCTTAGTTATTTCCTTCATCCGCTTCCGGTATCTCTTCAACCTGCTTCGGATCGAAGTGCCTGGTGAAGGAATGATGTCCGTCACGGTATACGGCAATGTTGCGGTCGACCAGCGGTGCGATATCCGGAATCTTATCCGGCGGCGCTGAAAAAACAGCCTGGAGTCCAAATTCCCGAAGAAGCGGAATGCTCTGACGGATCCGCTCTCCGTCCAGCTTGCTGAAGGCTTCGTCCAGGATGATCAGACGGATGGTATTGTTCTGTTTCGTACGGATTCTCAGCACCTGCGAGAAGGATGCCAGAATGGAAATATAGAAAGGAATCTGCGTCTCGCCTCCGGACTTTTTGTTGAGCATCCGGGACAGTCTCTGTTCTTCTCCCTGCTCATTCGTGACAATCAGGTCAAAAACGAGATAGCTCCGGTAATCCGTATATTTCTGAATGTTTTTTTCATATTCCTGATGCTTGGCTTCTGAGGTGTCTTCTCCTGCCAGGATCAGGACGCGGAAGAGCTCATCGATTTCCCTCTGATATTTTTTATTAAAACTCTCAGAAGCAATGTTCCATCCGCCGGTATCCATCAGAAGCGGATCCATGATCATGTCGTAGTACTGGCGGAAGGATTCCCTGGGATCAACCTTAAAGCAATAGCGGTCTGTCCCAAACTGAGTGTTCCGAAGCGAAGCGTTGAGCTCGGCAATCTGCTTTCTCACCTCTTCAATATTGGATTTCAATTTTGCAATGAAATCATCCCGGAACTGATCATAGGCTTTTTCACGGGAGTTTTTGATTTTCTCTACGTATTCCGGCAATGCATTCTCGGACAGATTGGATAATTCCTTATCATATTCCCGGTTTGACAGAAGGTGGATGTCATAAGGCATTTTGTACTCAGCATTATACTGCGAGCGCAGCCCTGTCCGTTCCAGCAGGATGTTTTCTATGATAGTCTGTGTTGCAGCGGCAGCGCGGGCATAGCTCTGGCGCAGAGACAGCGTACTCCTTTTTCCATCTTTTTCCTGCTCTTTAGTGAAACGCGGCTCGCCTGTTTTCTGAATCCACTCAGCCTGGTAAGAAGCGGCAATCTTATCCAAAACGGCTCTTAGAGCTGCCTCTGCATCCGGAAGCCTGTCACTTGTCAGCTGACGGATTTTTTCTTCCAGAACACCGCAGCTATGCTGCAGCTTTTCCTTTTCTGCCGTCTTCTGAGCAGAGAGAGATTTCTTTGTCTCAATTTCTTCCTTCAGTTTAAACACAAAAGAAAAGTCCAGACCATCATACTCTTTCTGCACTTGCGTGATTTCTCCGGCAAGTTCCGGAATGAGGCGGCTTTCCTGAATCGCCCTCTTTCGCATCTCGATTTCGTAACCGGACAGGACTTCCGTTTCCGCCGCTTTCTTCAGCAGCCTTTCGGTATTGGTGCGTTCCGCAAGATCCTTCTTCCGATCTGAAAGGCGGGCTTCTGTCTGCAGAAGCTGCCTGTGGATAGCTTCCCGTCCAATGTACGGTGTCTCATACCGTTTAGGATTGAGGCGGCGCGCCACATAGCCCTTGTAGAGCATGCAGCTTTTAGTGATGGATGTCCTGTACTGGTTGAGCAGCCTGACGTTCTCACATTTCATGACTTTCCCGAGAAGGTAGTCTATATAGAGACGGGCATCCGGATCGGACGTCTCAATCTCTTCTGCAAGGGACCCCTTCACGCCTGTCGATGGAAGATTTTCTCCTTTTCCTGAGTCTGCACCTTTTGCCGCAGCTGCTGTACTGACGGACCCTGCATCATGCTCCCGGGCACTTTCCTGCTGTTTTTCCCCATGTGTTTCCCGAAGATTTTTTCTATCCGCTTTCTCGATGTCCTTCCTGAGCGTGCCGATATCTACAAGACCTGCATCATAAATCCTAAGCGCGCTTTTCGCATCATTATAGACAGAAAGCGCATCCTTGTAATACTCTTCCGAAACCAGAAGATAGAATTTCTGGCGGTCCAGGTAACCTTCAATAGCATTCTGCCAGGAGGGATCCCGGATTTCGAGAAGGTCCGCCAGGATGTGGACGGAAACCGCTCTGCCTGCTTTTTTCGAGAGCTCCCCTTCCAGAATTTTTTTCAGCTGCTGCACAAAGTCCGGGTAGGGCTTTACGCCTTTTTTCAATTTTTCAGCGCGCCCGGTCAGTTCGTCGATCTCATGACGGATTTCGTCCACTGCAACCTTATTTCTGGCGGCAGAATCTGTGATGCGTCCCCGAAGGCCTGACAGGATGTCCATGCTTTTCTGCAGTTCAAAATCCGGGAGGGATTTCAGAGTCAGAGCAGCCATTTTGTCCATGCAGGCAGACTCTTCTGCCGTCACCTCTGGGATATCAGCCGTATCCATCGGATTTTTGCCATTCTCCGCATTCCCTGCAAAAACATCCGGAGTCCGAACAGATCCTTCTTCCTTGTTCCGTCCGGGTGTGAGTTTTTCCAGCACGTCACAGGTCTGCTGCCAGTCCTTCCCGCACTTTCTGATTCTTTCAAGTGCTTCATCCCTGTCCTCTTCCAGCTTTTTTACCTGCTTTGAGAGGATGTCCAGCTTCTGTTTCAGTTCCTGCTCCCGCCGTGCGATATCCGAAGACAGATATGTGTTCTTGAGGCTGTCGATTTCCGTCTCCAGATTCCGGATTTCTGCTTCAAGGGCTGCTGCATGAGTCTTTGCAGCCTTGAGGCTTCCCTCCGCGCTTTCCAGTTCCGTTTCCAGAACCTTCTTCTTATCCATGTCCTCTTCCTGCTCTGCCCGGTCCATGATGTAATGCTGGGTAAGAAGCGTATCCTGCTGCTGCCGAAGCCGTTCTGAAGTATCATGGATCTTGGTGAGGCGCGTGATACGGTCCCGTATCCTTGCCGCATCCTCCTCCAGCTGCTTATAGAGGCGTATTTCACTCTGCATGTCCTCTACATGGATTTCGTTTTTTACATCGCAGATCGACTCGGTGATGAACTGTTCGATATCGGTAATCGGCGTGAAAGGAACTGCTTTTTTGAAAAGCTGCAGGTACTTCCGCTTGACCTGCCCGTAAATTCCCAGAAGGGCATTCTGGAAAGCGCGGTTGGTATCGTAAAATTCATAGTCCTTTTTTCCGACGGTCCGGTTGAGGAAAGGACGCAGCTCACTCGTCAGATTAAAGGGCACCTTTGTCTTTCCGTCGATGAAGAGATTTTCCGGAAGACCATGCCTGCGAAGGATGAACCATTTGGATTTCCAGGTCTGGTCACTATAGCAGTCTGCCGCGAAGCCTGTAACAAAGGGTTCTTTCTTCTCGGTATCCATGAATTCGAGTGCGACATAGGTTGTAAAAAAACCATTGCGGAGATAGGAAAATCCGGCGCCATTATCTCCGGTCTCACCGAACAGATAACCCTTCAGAGTGCGGACAGACCTGGTATTTGCTGCCTTATTGAAAAAACTGCCCGAGGAGTCTCCCAAAACCAGGAGCTGCAGAGCGTCAATAATCGTCGATTTCCCGCTGGCCGTCTTGCCGGTCAGGAAATTGATGTCTCCGAATTCTATAATTTCTTTTTCGTAACTGTACCAGTGGACCAGCAGCAGACGCTGTACCTTCTTCATACAGGGGATCCTTTCTTCCTGTTTTAATGATTGACGTATATTTGTGTCTCAGTTCCAGATTTACGACTCTTCTGTCTTAAGTTCCATCCATCTCAGGGCCGTCTGCCTCAGCTCCGTCCGTCTCAGACCCATCCATTTCAGCCTCGTCCGTCTCCGTACGGTCGATCAGCTTGTGTATATTGCTGATCCGCTCGTTGGACACGATGAAGAGAATGGTCGGGAGAATCAGGTAACGGGTATCCGCGTCTTCCCAGCTGCCTTCCACCTTGCGCAGGATCTGGAACTTTGCCAGTGCCCTGAGAGATGTGCGCAGCTGTATATTGGATGGTTTTTTTGCCAGTGCATCCAAGGAAATCAGCTTATGGACCAGATCTCCGGTCGTAACAAAAACATCCTCTGACAGGCTGAGTCTTTCCCGTTCTTCATCGTATATAAGCCGGAGCGCATAAATCATGAGCGTCGTCAGCTTATCGAAGCGTACATGATTGTATTCGTACTCGCTCTCTAGCGACATCACGCCATAGCCTGTATCCCTGGTCAGCTGAAAGCCTGCATAAGAAAAATAATCCGCAAAAAGCTGGAAGTGGCGTTCCACGAACACATAATCCGGATTGGAACGGCGGATGTTTTCATCAAAGTCATAGACATGCGAGACGAGAAAACTGTGGCCCAGGAGCCAGTTGACAAGCCGGCGGAAAGTTTCCCGGTCTGTCAGACCCAGCTTTTCATAATCCTCTGTGAACATCTGCCTTTTCCTCCTTCTGCTTCTGAATGATTAATCCTTCTGCTTCCATTCCGACTGGGCTGCTGTTCAAAGCTTCTGTCTTTTCTGCTGCGGCTCCGCCCGGCTTGCCATTTTGCATAACCCCGTCTTTGGCTGTGAAACCGGTCCTCTTTTTTCCTGACCTTACTATGCTTTTTTTGCGGATATATCGCAGCTTTGGAAGGCTCCAGCCGTCTGTCAGAACATTTCCTTCCAGAAATTCGACGCGGTAGGGTGCGCCTTTTTCTCTTCCCCGCAGCGTTCCAAGCAGGAAGAGAATGAAATCCTCTGCTCCCGAAATCCGGAATTCCTCAGTGGACCGTTCTTCCTCGCTTCCCAGCATATCTATAATATAATGATCGATTTTCTGGTCTGTGTACTGCTTTCGGATATCTGAAAGAAATCCGTCGATGAGCGCCGGGTCTTCCTTCTGCCCTGTAATCGCCAGCGGTTTCCCTTCCGAGCGCTTTGTCCTTCTGGCCTGTTCGTAAAGAGACTGAATGTCCGCAAAGCTATGCTGATTGACCGCAAGGCCCTCCCTCATGGCGTCCAGAATCCGGGGATTGCCGGAGGCTTTTAAGAGGTCCACCAGCTTGCCGCGCGCACTCTGGTCCGCGTTGATAAGATAGCGGATCTTATCGATAGAGGCGCTGGTGTACTCGTTATGCTTCTTATCAATCTCGCCGATCATTTCCTCGATCGTCTCGTAAGTGTCGGCAGCCTTATGCAGCATTTCCTGCACTTTTTCCCTGCCCTCTTCAAGTGAATCAAAGACCTGGCGCTTTACGCCTTCCTCAGCGACCGCTTCCCTGATTTCATCGGAATCAGACCATTCATTCAAAATCTCAAGGATGGTGTTTTTAAAACGCGGGACCGAATCCATGGTCTTCAAAGGGTAGTAAACCGCATCGATGATCTGGCTCTTATACTCGTCAAAATGTTCGTGCAGCAGCTCGTTAACGCCCTGGCCAGGTTTCTGGGCCAGCTGAAAATAGCGGCGGATATTATTGAAAAGAGATTTCAGCTCCGTTACCAGGTTTTCCGTATTGGTATAGGCCTGCTGCAGGGCGAAAAAATAATTGCTGCGGTTTGTCCTGGCGTTCTCGAGCACGGCATAGGTTCCGTAGACATAGCTGTTGTATTCCCGGACCTTATCCGCTGACAGATCGTAGAGGAGGTTGATCACACTGATCGCATAGTCCGGAAGGGTAATATATTCCTCAAAGCTGTGCAGGGCGTATTCCGTCTCGACCCAGCCCGTATCCTTAAGCCTTGCAAGCAGAAGGCGCGCCTTGCCGGAGATATTGACCGCGTCCGTTTCGCTGACTCCTTCCTCCTCTGCTTCTTCTGAAAAATCTGCATCCATCATGGCGGATTCCAGAGAGTCCATGAACATAGCCAGAAGGTCGTCCTTTCGGATCTGCAGCTCCGAACGAAAAGCATCGCGCAGCACAAAAAGCGCCTGGACATAGAGGGCTTTCTTGGGAGAAGTCAGGATATTAAAAAAATTGTCAGGGATCTTGTCAAATAAGTTCATTTTTCTATAATCAACTTTCGAACAGATAGGAATATTTTCTCATTCGGTCCAGGATCACATTCTGCACCCGCCTCTTGACCGGTTCCGGATAATAAGGTTCCTGTTCCAGAATATTTTTTACATCTGACTTGCCGAATTTAAAATTCAGATGGCATCCGTAAAGTTCATCTGCTGCATCAAGCTGGTCGTCAAAACCGAATGCAATCGTTTTTGACCGGACACTATCGATAAGTTCATAAATATCCCCATCCATCGGGTAGTCCATCTCGGTGTCTGACAGGAGACTTGCGCCCTGGTCGAAGAAAGGACAGAACCGGTAATTGCCGTCCGGCATCGAAATAACGGCAATGTTATGGGTATGCCTGTCCTCATTCAGAAAAAAAGCATCAATCGTCAGCATTTTTTCCATGTATATGCCAAACCCGGATAAGCCTGTCATCTGCTCCGTCTGATTGACCAGAAACTTCAGGCGGTTGGCAGCCCCTTCAATCTGAAAAATGGACAGATACAGGCTGGCATGATAGCGTTTCTGAAACAGGCGTTCCAGGGTTATCAGCTGTTCCCCGGGCTTCAGAAAATCTCTGCTCCTGCATCCATTGTACTGCTTCTTTCGATAAGCAATCTGGTCGGTTTCATATATAACGAATTCCTCCGTACTCAGAGAAGACATTCCCAGCAGCTTTGAGACCGTGTATTCTGCAAGTCCTTCATAGCCATTGCCATCTGCTTTATACCAGATTCCGCCCTCTGTCCGCCATTTCAGCTGGTTGCCCTTTGACGACTTCCTGCCCTGGTCATGAAGATTTCCTTCAAATAGCTCGATCAACCTTTTCTCTCCCCTTTATATTAGTCACGTTTTTCTCTCTCCCTTTACATTCGTCACATTTTTCTCTCTTCTTTCAAATTTAGTCACGCTTTTCTCTCCACTTTAACCCAAAAATCATCTTCTGCAACTCTTCCGTTTGTTTTTTCAATAATCATAAGCGGGTCATAGAAAGGAAGACCGAGTTCCTTCAATTCCAGTTTTGCCTTGTCCCTGGTCTGTGGAAAACATCTGGATTTCAGGAATTCCTGATAGTCTTCATAAGTTGGTTCCGTGTTGATGCCGAATGCGCAGTTCTGCACATTCCGGGTGTAATTACGAATCCGTACTTCCATCGTGCGGTCACTTACATCAATGGTCGTACAGAGCTCATTCCTGTAATAGTACGAAAGGCGAAGCGGAAATTCCTGTCTTGGAATTACAAGTTTCGAACAATAATCCGGCATTTCCCGAAGCACTTTCACTGCCAGTACAGCCGGGCCGGTAATTCTTGCGTCACTGTTTTCCCAATGCACAACTGTTTGTTTGGCTACACGCAGCAAAGCTGCAAGTTCCTTCTGCGTTAAATGCAGCCTTTTCCTAAGCGTGCGGATGTCCTCGCCTGTTATATATTCCGGAAGCGCGTAGCTGATGTCACCCATCTCTTTTCTCCTGCCGATTCGATACAATGTCACATTTTCATTATAGATCTTTTTGACAATGTCGCAAGAGAAAGTTTTATATTTTATAACTTTTTATTGGTATTTTATTATATTTTTTATAACTTTTATGACATTCAAACCAGCAAAAAGAGACAGGCTTCATAAAGTGGCGCTTACTCTGTACGCAGAATCACAACGAAACCAAAGATTTCTATGATTCTAGTGGGTGTCCTGTGGACACCGCTTAGCGCCGACCGAATCGGCAGACGAGAACTGTCACTTTATTAATATCTAAAAAATGCCTGACACGCCAGATTTTTCTGACGCACCAGGCACTTCTGATGATAGGTCTGAGTCATCGATTATTTTCTATGCTGTTTCTGATAAGCCGTTATTTTCTATGCCGCTTCTTGTAATCCGAACGGATGGGCTCTAAGAGTTCCTCGCTGTCAAATGCCGCATTCATTTCAGCTGCTGTTTCAGCAATCCTGGCGCAGCTTACCACCTTCGACATGACCTCGTAATTCAATCTGGTTCCTTCACTGTCGCTCTCGTAATTTACCGCCCGGCTGGAACGGATGCCGAACCTGGAAGCCGTGCGGATGGCGTCCATATTAGCTCCCAGGAAGAGAAACTCCCAGCCATACTTTTCCTGCTGGCGTTCCACCATTTTTCTGACCTTCTCATAGCTGTACTCGCGACTTGCGTTCTCCTGCCCATCTGTCGTAATAATGAACAGTGTTTTTTCCGGAACGTCTTCCTTCCTGGCATATTTGTGGACGCTGCCGATATGGTGGATGGCGGCTCCCAGGGCATCCAGAAGCGCCGTGCAGCCGCGGACATAATACTGCCGGCCATTCATCGGCTCGATTTTTCTGATGTCGACCCTGTCGTAAAGGACTTCTGTTTCGTCATCGAAGAGAACGACCGACACATACGCGTCACCCTTCTCCTCCCCCTGCCTTTTTAAAAGGCTGTTGAAGCCGCCAATCGTATCCTCTTCCAGCCCCGCCATCGATCCGCTTCTGTCAATAATAAAAACCAGCTCCGTTAAACCTTTCTTCATCTTGTCTGACCTCCTGATTTCGCTTCTGTGTTCGTCATAGAAACGGTTTCCCGGCAAGTGCGCAGTGCGTATTCTTCCCCTGAACCGTCCCCATGTTGAACTGTCTCTCTTGTGTTTGTGAGGTCAGTATAGCAATCCGAAAACAATAAACGGTCGCCGTGAAGGCGACCATCTTTGGGGGCATCTTTAGGCCTTTAGGTGTCAGGTGCTGTGAACTTTTGTTCACAGCACCTGACACCAACCAGTCCCAACCAGCACAAAGTGACTGTCACTTTGTGCTGGTCCATTCAGGGGATGATGCAGGGCAGACCATGTTCTTCGAGCTGGATGTCAAGCTCGATCATGTCATAAATTCCATTTTCAATGAAGTAGGAGAAAATAATATCCGTCTTGTCGCAGGGCGAGAGCGCGTAGCCGGCTCTTGCCAGAAGGTCCCTGGACTCATCCATGTTGAGCCTTGCGCCCACGCAGAGGCAGAGCGCCGTCAGCTTCTGCGGATGATAATCCGGATTATTTTTAATCTTGGAAAAAACTTTCTTGTCCACTATGGCTCTCTTGTAGACGTCGGAGTTCTTCATCCCCTTCTCATGAATCAGGTAGAGCAGATACTGCTGGAAGGTGTCTGACATGTGGTTCATGCGTTCCTCCAGCTTTTTCTCCATCTTCTCGAAATCTGCTTCTGTTTCTTCGTCGAAATCTGATTCTGCTTTTTCTTCAAAAATAGTTTCCCGCCTGGTTCCAAACGCTGCCTGCGGTCTGAGTTCAAAAGCTGCTTCCCGTTCCGCTTCAAGATCAGATTTCCATTCGGGCCGGTATTCCCTGCTGTCGTACTCCTCTTGCTCCTTTTCCCGGACATAATTGTGATCGATGTAGGCTTCCAGGTCTGGGTAAAGTTTTTTGCCCATATGGGTGGCCTTTTCACCAAAAACAACCAGAAAAATTTCCATATCAGAACGAAGGAGGAAGGCATGGATCTCGTCTACAGCAATCCGCATCCCTTCTTCTTTTGGGTAGCCGAATCCGCCGGTCGAAATCAGCGGAAATGCAATAGACCGGATGTGGTGCTGCTCCGCCAAAGCAAGGCTCTTCCGATAGCAGGACCGAAGCAGCTTCTCCTCCCCCTTATCCCCGCCTATATACAGCGGGCTGACCGCATGAATAATGTACCTGGCAGGCAGGTCAAAACCGGGCGTGAGAAAAACTTCCCCTTCCGGAACCGAGCCTATCTTTTCCTTTCGGTAAGCAAGAAGCTTGTCGTATCCGGCAGCTTCATAGATGGCATGATCACAGCCGCTCCCCACAATCGGGCTGCTGTTGGCCGTATTGACAATCGCCTCGGTTTTCATCTTCGTTATATCATTGCGGACAATTCGAAACGGCATAGTCTCACCTCAATATTCTGCCTTTTTTCATCGCTTGACTTCTTTCAGGGTGTCCAGAAAGATCTCTGTGCGGCAGTTCATCACCTTAAGAAAAGCGGTTATTTCGTCTTCGCTGCACGTCTTTTTCAATTCTTCTATAATCCGATAGGTCGTAAGGCGGTCATACGCCCGGTGCTGATCGCTGAAGAGTTTCCCCTTTTCTGTAAGATATAGATAATATTCCCGTTTATTATCCGGATTCTGCCTTTTATAGATCAGTTCCTGTTCCTCCAGGAACTTCACGACGTGGGATATCGTACTTTTTGACCGATTGGTGATCTCACATAGCCTTTTGGATGTCATTCCTTCTTCTTTTTCAATATAACCCAGTGTATGTGCTTCTACCTCTGTCATCTGGAAACCCGGTCCATAGCTGCGCGGAATGGATGAATAAGCATCCATGACAGACTGATACCGGTACAGATCCGCTATTGCCTGGTCGATCATTTCAACTGTAATCCGGCTTTTCCCTCTTCCTGCATCGCTGCACTCTCCGGATGTGTTTTTTTGCTGTTCGTCCATATAAATAATCTCCGTTTCAAATTTCTGACATGTTATAGCATCCATTTTATCATGTCTTTCAGTTCGAAACAAAAACTATTCTTTCCGTCATTTTGTTTAATTTATTCATCCAATAATTGTTGATTTTTAATTGCTAAATTTGATTGTAATTTCCGTATGGTCTGTTATAATTCATTTAGTTCGTAAATGAAACTATTAGGCCACCGTAAGCAATCCCAGTCGATTATATATATTTTATTCTTTTATTTTCTGGTTTTAAATGCCTTTCACCAAAGTAGTTTTTCTAATATATTAAATAGTTCTGCTTGCGAACGTTTAGAAAAGGAGGAACAGCATGAACTACAATTTTGACACCATCAGCACCAGGTACACCACAGGATCCAAGAAATGGGCGGAAATCCATCAGTACTGCCCCGGACTGGATGAGGACATCATTCCTTTCTCCGTAGCCGACATGGAATTTGAGACCGCTCCTGAAATCCGGGAAGGTCTGAAGAAGTACATCGATCAGTACGTCCTCGGCTATGCCAATCCTACCGGCGAATTTCTGAATACGGTGTGTGACTGGATGAAGCGCCGCCACGACTGGGATGTGAAGCCTGAATGGATCATCGGGACCGCCGGCATCATTACTGCCATGTATCAGGCGGTGCAGACCTACACAAAACCCGGCGAAGGAGTCATGCTCCTTACACCTGTATATTACCCGATGTATTCCGCTATTACCAGCAACGGACGCAAGCTCGTAGACTGCCCGCTGGTCAATAACAACGGACGTTATGAGATCAACTTCGAAGATTTCGAGCAAAAGGCAGCTGACGAAAATACGAAGATGTTCATCCTCTGCAGTCCGCACAATCCCAGCAGCCGCGTCTGGTCCGTCGAAGAACTGCGCAGGCTTGCGGAGATCTGCCTCGCTCATCATGTCCTCGTTCTTTCCGACGAAATTCATTTCGACCTGATCATGCCGGGCTATCACCATCATGTATTCGCGACCGTTTCCAAAGAAATCGAGCAGAACTGCATCATCTGCACCGCTCCCAGCAAGTCCTTCAACCTTGCGGGCATGCAGACGTCTAACATCATCATTCCCAATGAAGGTCTCAGAGAGCTGTTTCACCAGCACGAACTGACCCTGGAAATGAACCCGAAATGCAATGTCCTCGGATATGAAGCAAACAGACTGGCTTATACCTTCTGTGAAGAATGGCTCGACCAGGTTCTTGCCATTATCGATCATAACAGACAGCTTGTGACAGACTTCCTTGAGAAAAAATACCCGCAGATCCAGGTTACGCCTCTCGAAGGAACCTATCTTTTGTGGATGAATTTCAACGGCATGCATATCCCATATAAAGAACTTGCCGAAACACTCCGCACGGAAGCCCACCTCTTCTTCGACGACGGCTATATTTTCGGAGCCCAGGGCGAAGGCTTCGAGCGCTGGAACCTCGCCTGCCCAACCAGATATATCGAAGAAGGCCTGGAACGTCTCGACAGCTATCTGCAGAATCATCTCGAAAACTGATAACAGAAAAAAAACAGGAGGGAATTACAATGAGCCAGGAAAGACAGGAAAGCAGACTGATCCGCAATCTCGGGTTCTGGGACCTGATGGCAATTGCCGTCGGTCAGATCATCGGTGCGGGCATCATGTCTTCGACAGGCGTAGCAATCGGCATGACAGGAACCGGCGTAGTGCTGGCTTTCCTGATATCTCCCATTCTGACCATTATCTGTATTTATCCGGTGGCCATTCTCTGCTCAGCGGCGCCTACGACTGGCGGACCTTACCGCTACTGCAGCCGCCTGATGGGCAAGACGGTCGGAATGATCTATCTTCTGCTGCATATTACAGCGTTCGGCGTCGCTGTATCACAGTATGCGCTCAGCTTTGGCTGGTACTTCAACAGCATCGTTCCGGCAATAAACGACCACATTGCCGCAATGATCATTTTGACCATTTTCTTTATTATGAACCTGATCGGTACCAAATCCGCCGCCCTGCTGAATAAGATCATGAGCATCGCCCTGTTCGGAGGTCTGGCTATTTTCATCCTCTTCGGTCTGCCCAAGACAGATGTCGCCTACGTCTTTAATCCGGAACATCTGTTCGCCCATGGCATGTTCGCGTTCGTCAGCACGCTGGCGCTGCTCAGCTCCGCTACGGCAGGAGCACAGTTCATTGCGGAGCTCGGCGGTGAAGCAAAGAATCCGGGTAAGAACATCCCCAAGGTCATGGTCGTATCTACGATCGGTGTCGGCGTATTTTACGTATTGATTGCTCTGGTTGCCGCCGGCGTTCTTCCTATGGACCAAGTAGCCAACCAGCCCCTGACGAACGTCGCGAAATACACCATGCCTGTAATCGCCTTCTATCTGTTCGTCATCGGCGCTGCCCTCGGTGCGACCGCTACGACCCTGAACGCGACACTGTCCTGGATCACCAAACCGGTACTGGTTGCCTGCGATGACGGACTGCTGCCTGCCTCTTTCGGTAAGGTCAGCAAAAAAGGTGTTCCTTACAAGATTCTGACGTTTTTCTACATCATCGGCATGATTCCGCTGGCACTCAACCTGGACATTTCCTTCATTACCAAGCTGACGACTGCCAACTCGCTTCTGACCAAGCTTATGGTATGCATGGCCCTGTTCGCCATGGCATCCGGACATGCTGAGATTCTGTCCAGATCGCCTCTGAAGATTACCGCAGGGAAGGCGAAAGTTCTTTCTTCCATCGGATTCATTATCCTGGTCATACTCTCCTATTCCCTGTTTGCCAACCTTCACGTCGGTGTAATTGTATTCCTGGCAGTACTGATCATTGCCACCGTCATCTACGTCCGCGTATTCAGAAAGAACGTTACGATAAAGAATGATCTGGTCGTAGACTACACCACCGGAGCATCCGATCAGAAACAGGAAGGGGCTTAAATGAAGCTTGCCAAAGGTATGAAAATACCGGAATTCACTTATCAGGCACCGGACGGATCGGAGCATGCACTCTATGACCTGATCCGTTCCGGCCAGAGAACGGCGATCGTATTTCTTCGCTTCTATGGATGTCCCTTCACCCAGCTGGACCTCAGGTCTTATGAGGAACATTATAAGGAAATGACCGCCACCAGCGGGCAGCTGCTCGTTGTAGTACAGTCCGGCCGGGAACTGGTCAGAGAAAAACTGAAGAAGCATCCCGTATCCTTCCCTGTCGCCTGCGATCCGGAAGGGGCTCTGTATAAGCTTCTGGACATTTTCCCCGCAGTATCTAAGGAGGTAATGCGCGGACCCCATGCCGATAAAAAGCGGGCAGCCGCAACAGCTGCCGGTATTGAACATGGCGTGACCGACGGCATCGTCGAACAGCTGCCGGCAGCATTTGTCGTTTACAGATCCGGTACGGTACTGCAGGCTTCCTACGCATCATTTATTGACGAATCCGTAACTGCTGAGCAGCTGGCTGAATGGCTGCATTGACACCCGCTTTATGCTCTGTTGATTCATTTTAACAGCAAATATAAAAACTGTTGACAAGCGAAAAAGAAAGGAATAGCTATGATATCTGTAACTCCCGCAAATGCGCCGAAACCTATCGGCCCTTATTCCGACGCCGTGAAAAGCGGCAGTCTTCTCTTCTGCTCGGGTCAGACTCCTGCCGACCCGGCAACCGGCAAAATAGCCGGTCCTACCATTGAAGAACAGGCAAAGCAAAGCTGTCTCAATGTAAAAGCCCTTGTAGAAGCAGCCGGCAGCTCTATGGAAAAGGTTGTCAAGACGACCTGCTTCCTCTCCGACATCAAAGACTTTGGCAGATTCAATAAAATCTATGCCGAATACTTTATTTCGAAGCCGGCCAGATCCTGCTTCGCCGTAAAAGATCTTCCGGGTGGAGCCCTGTGTGAAATTGAGGCAATCGCCGAATTATAAATATTACGGATCTGCTATGTCAAAAGTACCCGGAACATTAGCACGTTAAAGCGATAACGTGCCGGTATTCCTGGTACTTTTTTCAGGTTATGGACCCTGGCGCCGCGTACCTCTTCTGTTATTTTTACCTGCCAGAGTTTTATTTTTCGGTACCTGCTCTCGTCATCCTTGACTGTAATATTTTTCCATTCTACGTCAGATTTTTTACTTTTCTATTCTTTAGCATGAAGTGACAGTCACTTTGGCTGGTCAAATACAGTTACCGTGCCGTCTTCGTCCACTGTGATCCTCATTCCTGTTTTCACAAAGGAGAGGAAGTCATCCCCCAGGCTGTCTACGGTAGGCATTTTGGCATCGGTCCAGATGTCAGCAAGCAGGGCACCTGCTGCCGCCAGGGAATCGATCGGCTCGGAAAAAAGCATGCAAGCCGGCTGTCTTCCGACGGACGCTGCCGTATATAGGATCATGCCTCCGGTCGTGGAGCCGATGGTCCTCGGCAGGCACAGGGCTGCACCGGCCAGCGGCTTTTTATAGAGGTCCGGATTGTTCTGGTCCCCGCATTTTCCGGTCTTATCGCCCACGAGGAAGCTTGTCTGATAAGAAGCAAGGGTATTGAAGCCGCCATGAGATACCAGTGCCGTCGCTTCCGCATGTCCCGGAATTACTACTCTTCCTTTGAACTTACGCATGGTTCTCGCCTCCTTCCTGCTTTTCATCGTTCCTGTCTTTGTTTCCCTGATATTCTTCCTTGCTTTCTGCAGAAGCCTCCGAATCTGACAATATCTGTCCATCACCCTGGCATTCTTCCAGCTCCCTGCCCAGCCCTGGTACACCGGTCAGGATCTTAAGGATGTCCCCATCTGTAAAAAATCTCGCCGTCGTGTAGGTCCGGAGCTTGTTGCTGTTTGTAATGACGGGCTCGCCGCTGACGGTCGGATTGTCCATATACATGAGAGGACAGATATAACTGACCACGACTCCCATCTCTTCTGCCAGTTTTGCTTCCCTGCTGCCCTGGAATTCTTTCAGAACTCCCGGAGCCGTCGTCATAACGGTCTTAATCTTTGGTTTCTTCAGCCCGGCCTGCCCCAGTCCCTTATACAGAACTTTAATCCAGTTCTTCAGTTCGGTCAGGGTCAGATGCGGACATCCGATGAAACAGAGCCTGGGCTTGGCATTCTTGTGCTTCCAGACGATCGGATAGCTCTTCATGACCCTCTCAAGCTCCGCGTCGTCGATCACGTAAGTCTGTGCGTCTTCTTTGACCAGACTTTCGCCGTATCTGCATGCTTCCGGCGTCAGCTTGTCCACATGGTAGAGACCGACTGCGCCGTTTGACGCTGTCGCCGCGCCGAAGTTTTTCAGATAGCTGCAGACCTCCGGCGTGAGTTCCCTGCCCAGAAATTTATCCAGCCCAAAGATGTATGGCACGTCTTCCATAACCTTCATGCCGATGGCACTGCCCAGAAGCTGGGCATTTGGCTTCTTCGTCGTTTTTACATAGACCTTCCAGGAAGCTTTGCGGCCTTCGTCTGTAAGGAATCCGAATTTGGGCACAAATCCCAGGATTGACCCGAACAGTTCCAGAATTCCCGAATTGCGGTTGCACCTGGCTCCAAGGACCGAGTTGGCATAGACGACGGCAGAGGATTCCGCCCAGCTCAGCACGTCGCCCATTCCAGGCTTATTGCCGACCTCGTCCAGGTAACAGGCGCAGGTAAAGGAATCATCCGATAAAAGTCCCAGCTTGCGAAGCTGCTCCTCATATTTATCCTGCTCGGAATACATAAACTTTTTAAAAACCAGGTCCTGAAGTGGGTTTTTGGGAACCCTGGGGTCCAGCGGCCTCGGGTCCATGGAAAACTTCTGTTTTGACACAATTCCCGCTTCGATCAACTGGTCAAAAAGGTCATAAACCGGTTTGATAACACCCAGACCGAAGCTGGTGACCATATGGCCGTACTTTCCGGTGACCGGCACCATTTCTTCCGCCCCGAAAAGTTCTCCGTAGCGGACCAGGGTCTCACAGACCTTAGCCATGACCGGCCCGTGCTTTCCGTCCAGAATATCCTGCTGCTCTTTGGTAAGCTGCATGGCGTCCTCCTTTCTGCTGTCTTGTATTTATCGTTCTATACAGGGCATGAAAATATTTGCAAAACTTTTATGAAACACTTCTGATAAGAAACTTATAATCTCAATGGATTTTTAAAATTAATCAAATCTGCATAGCTGCCTCGTATGCGCCCCAGATAACGGTCCTTAAATTGCCGACGCTGCTGCAGTCGCCCACAAAGTGAATGCCTTTCTTTCGGTTTCCGGTTCCGAGCGGTGCCGGCAAATAACCCGCCGAGCTGATCACGCTGTCGCAGGGGATTTCAATCTCCAGGTCTCCTGTTCCATCCAGCAGAACCTTTTCCGCTGCCTCTTCGGCATATGCATAGCTGTTATGCACGCCAATATCTGTTCCAAGTGAACGGCCGCCGCTCTTCTGAACGACCACGATGCTTCCGTCCTTTACCTCTTTCAGCGTGGCTTCCAGATAAACCGGAATCTTATGAAGGGCAAAGTACTCACGGAGATAGCTTGAGTTGGCCAGGCAGACGCCCCGCTGGGATACCAGATCGTCCTTCATTTCAATGATGATCGGCTTTCCGCCCAGAAGAGCGATCTCATAAGCAATTTCACAGCCGGTAAGCCCGCCGCCGATCACGGCGATCGTTTTTCCAACTTTCCTGCCATTCACAGCCAGATTGTCCAGAATGCCAGAACCGGCTCCGATACGTGGTGCTTCTGCAGTTTCCGCATAGTTTGCTTCTCCTGCTTCTGCCATATTCTCTTCTATACCTGCCGCAGCATCAGCCGCCGCTTTCTCCGCCAGGAGGAAGTCACAGGCTTCGATTGTTTTTTCAAAGCCGGACACTTTCCTAAGGATTCTCGGCGTGGAACCCGTGGCAATGATTTTTTCACCATCCGGCAGCTCGTCAAGCGACTTGATCTCGGTATTCAGATGAATTTCAATATCCAGGTCTTTCATCTGCTTTTTGTACCACTCAAGCAGACTGCGCAGCCTTCCCTTGTAAGATTCGGAGGATGCGGCGATGAAGGTTCCGCCCAGCTCGCTGCCTTTCTCGTAAATAACTGGTTCGTGTCCGCGCAGCTTCAGCACCCGCGCTGCCTCCATACCTCCGATTCCGCCGCCAATGATGGCGACTTTCTTCGGATGGTTTGTTCTCTTGATATGGTGCTTATCCCACTGCATGGTCTCGGCGTTGACCGCACACCGGGACAGGTGCAGGGAATCCTCCAGACTCTGGTCATTGGATACCCCGCGAAAATGTCCCATGTTGAAACAGCCGCTGTGGCAGAGGATACAGGGTCTGATGTCCTCTTTCCTTCCGTTGATAAGCTTGGTCACCCATTCCTGGTCAGCCAGGAAATTGCGGGCAAAGCCTGCTGCGTCCAGGCGTCCTTCCCCGATTTCTACTGCTGCCGTATAAGGATCCATGCGTCCCGCGCAGACGACCGGTTTGGACGTGAATCTTTTGATGTGCTCCACGTCCTTCAGATTGCAGCCTTCCGGCATGTAAATAGGCGGATGTGCCCAGTACCAGGCGTCGTAAGTACCATTGTCGCAGTTGAACATATCGCAGCCGGCATCTTCCAGGATTTTAACCGCCTGCTCAGATTCTTTCAGCGTCCTTCCTGCTTCCTCGTAAGCTCCGTCTTCTTCAGGGAGAGCTCCTCTTCGGAAGCCTTTTGTATGGGAAACCGCGCTGTAGCGGAGAGATACCGGGAAATCATCCCCGCATGCTTTCTTGATGCCCTGAATGATCTCCGTCGTGAAGCGCAGACGGTTCTCCAGGCTTCCTCCGTACTCGTCCGCCCTGTGATTGACATAAGGAAGGCTGAACTGGTCCAGCAGATAGCCCTCGTGAACCGCGTGGATCTCAACGCCGTCTACGCCTGCCTGTTTGAGGAGGGCAGCTGTTTTTACAAAGGCATCCACCATCTCGTGGATCTCCCTCACCGTCATTTCCCGGCTGGGAACCTTGTCCGACCAGCGGTTAGGCGCCTCGCTCGCGGTTGCCGTGATTCGGTCCAGGTCCATAAAGGGCTTTGAAGCCCTGCGGAGAGCCGGATTGGTATAAAGTTTTTCCATCATTTCTGACACGGTAAAGCTGCGGCCGAAGCCAGCAGTCAGCTGAATGAACAGCTTTGCTCCGGTCTTGTGGAACTCCGGCATCCATTTGGCAAGCTCCTGGTACATTTTTTTATTTTTATACAGCCACTGGCCCATGATGGGGTTGTAGACCGGCTGGCATCCCGGAAGGAGAAGTCCGACATTGTTTTTCGCCACCTTCAGGATAAACCTGGCCCCATCCTTGTCGAAGTGATTGTTCTCCATCCATCCGAACAGGTTGGTACCGCCCATCGACGTGAGAACGATACGGTTCTTAATCTCTGCCTTCCCCACCTTCCATGGTGTGAAAAGGGAATCCAGACGTGTATCCATAAGAAATTCCTCCTATCCCTGGTACATACAGCAGGACCGATGCCGTGCTTTGGGCACGGATATCATATCTATTATTGTAGCATACTTACTGCTAACCGTTTTAAGATGTCCGTCTAATATATACCTCTTTTTAAAACCATCGAAAAAATAGATAGCAATACGCTCTCATATCTGTTTTTTCGATAGTTAACAGGATATCTATCGGAAATAGTGAAACCGGATGCGTCTGGCATCGGTTTTTTCGATACTTTCAAAAAGACATATATATACAAGCCGTCACTTTAACTGTTTTTTCTTGCTGATTTTTCACTGTGGAAGTATCTTGTATATATGCATGCCCAGCGTTTACTGGCAGATTATTCCTCTGCTATGCGTTCTCGCAATCCTAAGTTTTTTCGTACTGTGAAAGGGAGGATTTTCCATGAAATTTCTGCGAACTGCAGCGCCAAGATTTCTTACCATTCTGCTTGCTCTTCTGATCGAACTGGCGGCGCTTTCTGCCCTGGGGCACTATCTGCCCGGTGTGGTCGCCCTTGCGGAAGGAATCGCCCGGCTTCTCAGCATCATCATCGTCGTCACCCTGATCAACAATTCCCGTCACCTTTCTTCCGACATCATGTGGATCCTGCTGATCATTCTTGTCCCAGCTTTCGGAACCCTGCTCTATTTATTTCTGGGTACGAGCCTGATCACTTCAAAAACAACGCTCAGTCTTGTAAAATCTCAGTACGAGGCCAAAAAATATCTCCGGCAGGATCCTCAGGTCCTGCAAGCTGCGGAAGACCGCAACAAGGAGCTGAAGGGTCAGCTGCATTACATCTCGGCATCAGAGGGCTATCCGGTCTATCGGAACCGTCAGTTTGACTATTATCCTTCCGGTGAAGAGGGCTATCCGCATATGCTGGAGGAAATGCGCAGGGCGGAGCATTTTATATTCCTGGAATATTTTATTATTGAAGAGGGAAAAATGTGGGACGGCATGCTGGAAATCCTGCAGGAAAAGGCACAGCAGGGACTGGATGTCCGTGTCATGTATGACGATATGGGATCCCTGCAGACCCTGCCTTCTTCTTATGCGAAAAAGCTTGAATCGATGGGAATCCGCTGCGTCCGTTTCAATAAGATCAACCCTGTACTCAGCAGCATCATGAACCACCGCGATCATCGCAAGATCATGGTCATAGATGGAAAAACTGCTTTTTCCGGCGGCGTGAATCTGGCAGATGAATATATTAACGAAAAAGAAAAATTTGGTTACTGGAAGGATACGGTGATCCGGATCAAAGGCGAAGCAGTCTGGTCCTATATCGTTCTCTTCCTGACGAACTGGAATGCCCTCCGCCCGACAGACAGCGACTGGAACGTATTTAAAGATGGATTTAAAGTGAAAGAAACTGAGGAAAGTGCAGAACCTGTTAAAACCGGGAATGCGAACACCTCGGATGTTTTTCCAGCCAGGGCATCACTTGATTCTCTGTATGAATCATCGGATAGATCTGAGGATGATTTATCAGATGCTTCATCCGACGGTTTTATCGCTCCCTACGGAGAAACCCCTCTGGACGACCAGCATACCGGTCAGGATATCTATATGAATATCCTGAACAGTTCCAATCATTACTGCTATATTTTTACTCCTTACCTGATCATCGATACCGAGTTGGAAAATGCGCTGATTCTGGCTGCCCGCCGCGGAGTTGATATCCGGATCATCACTCCGGGCATTCCGGACAAGAAAATGATCTGGCGTATCACCCGTTCTTTTTATAAAAATCTCATAAACGGCGGTGTGAAAATCTACGAATATACGCCTGGCTTCGATCATGCCAAGGTCTTCGTTTCCGACGACAGGCTGGCTGCCGTCGGCACCATCAACCTGGACTACCGCAGTCTGTACCTGCATTTTGAAAACGGCACTCTGCTCTACGATTCCAAAGAGATTCCCGCAATCCGGGACGATCTCCTGGCGGCTGTGAAAGTATCCCGGCTCATGGAAGTCAAAGACGTGAAGGTCAATGTTTTTACCTCCATGTTCATCGGCATCGCCAAATTGTTCGCATCTGAAATGTAATTTGTTGCCTTCACAAATAAGAGAAGTAATGAAGTTTACTTCTCTTATTTTTATTTAACTTCGCTTATTTTTTCTGATATCAACATAGCGCTTCTTTTATTGCTTCGCAAATTCGCTTTCGGACTTTCGGAAATACCTTGTCCCAGAATGAATGATATGCCAAAGTGACTGGGATTTCATGCTCTTATAAGCCAAAGCGGCTGTCATGTTGGCTTGTGTGGAATTTTTTCCTTAAGTGTCATAAATTTTGGTTTAAGGAAATTTTGTTGCCGAAGCAAGAGAAATATTGTAGAATGCAAATATAAAATTTCCTTAAGTCTGAATTTTTTAAAGATAAAGTAAAAAAGAGGCAATAATATGATTGGTCGTAATGAAGAAAAAGCCTTTCTCAAATCGCTTCTTGAGGAAGAAGAACCGCAGTTTATCGCAGTATTTGGGCGCCGCAGAATTGGAAAGACATACCTTGTGCGCGAGAGCTTTGATTACCATTTCACATTTGAACACACCGGAATCAGCAACACCTCCATAGCCGGGAAATCCTATAAAGAAGCACAGCTGGATAAATTTGCAGAATCTCTTTCAAAAGCAGGCGTCGACTGTGGAAAATTGGCTTCCTGGGAGGATGCATTTCAAGGATTGGAACAGGTAATTGAGAAATCATCATACAAAAAGAAAGTAATTTTCATCGATGAGCTGTCCTGGATGGATACCAAAAACAGCGGTCTCATTTCTGCTTTGGAAAGTTTCTGGAATGGATGGGCTACAGCAAGAAAGCAAAAAGATGTCGTTCTGATTGTCTGTGCTTCTGCAACATATTGGATGATAGACAATATTGTAAACGCAAAGGGAGGGCTTCATAATCGGCTGACCGGTCAGATTTTTCTGCAGCCATTTACGCTCAGAGAATGCGAGCAGTACCTGGAATCAAGAAAAATTCTCTTTAACAGGCATCAGATTCTCCAATGTTATATGATCATGGGCGGAGTGCCCTATTACTGGAGCCTTCTGCAAAAAGGAAAAAGTCTGCCTCAGAACATTGACCGACTTTTTTTCAAAGAAAACGGGCCATTAAAAAATGAGTATGACAACTTATACGCTGCGCTTTTTAAAAAACCCGAAACATATATGCAGATTGTAGAAATACTGAGTACTGCCGGAAAAGGAATGTCCCGTGAAGACATAAGCAAAAAGGCGAAAATCCCACTTTCCGGTGATTTTTCCAAAAAACTGACGGAATTGGAAAACTGCGGATTCATTCGAAAATATGTGCCCTACGGTTATAAAAAGAGGAATGCCCTCTATCAGCTCATTGATAATTTCACACTGTTCTATTATAAGTTTATGAGGCAAAATGTTTTTGATGAGAATATCTGGGAAAGCAGGGTAAATTCTCCTTCCGTCCATGCCTGGAGCGGAATCGCATTCGAACGCGTCTGTCTGGAGCACATAAAGGAAATTAAAAAAGCCCTTGGAATTTCAGGAGTCGAGACTTCTGTCAATGCCTGGCAGTGCTCTAAAAATCCCGAAAAAGGAATATTCGGTTCTCAGATTGACCTTCTGATTGCCCGGAAAGATCAGGTTATTAATGTCTGTGAAATGAAATACGCCGAGGCAGAATATAAGGTCGACGAGGCCTTTGATCGTTCTATGAGGCATAAGATTTCAGACCTGGTGACTATGACCGGTACAAAATATGCCATATACCCTACCTTAATTACAACGTACGGCGTAATGGAGACTGCCTATGCCGGAAATCTGCAGTCGGTAATCACATCTGACCAATTATTTGGGTGATTTTGATAATATTAGAGAGAAACGGCGCCAGGCGGGTTAAACATTCTAACCCGGCTGGCGCCTTATTGCAGCAATTATTCTATTGTTCCCCCGTTTGCTTCGATGAGTCCGTTGAGGTAGGCGGACCCCAGTGCCCGGTCGTACAATCCGTAGCCGGCTCTGGCTCCGGAATCGACTTCGTCCCAGATCATTCTGCCGTGATCCGGCCGGAAGTAGCCGTCGAAGCCGCAGTCGACCAGTGCTTTTACGATCGCGTTCATGTCCAGGCTTCCGTTCCGGGACAGATGTCCTGCTTCTTCGAAGGAACCGTTCTCCAGAATCCGGACATTGCGCAGATGCATGAAGCCGATCCGGTTTCTGGATGCGTATTTCCGGGTCAGATAGGGAATGTCGTTAGACGGTACGGATCCGAGTGATCCTGTGCAGAGGCAGAGAGCGTTGCTGGGGCTGTCTACAATGGACAGGTAGCGGTCAATATTCTTCTCGCATGTGATGACGCGGGGCAGTCCGAAGATGGGATAAGGCGGATCATCCGGATGCAGGGCCATGACGACGCCGCATTCTTCGGCGACCGGAATGACCTTCTTCAGGAAGTACTCGATGTTCTTCCAGAGTCCTTCCTCGCCCAGCTCCTGATAAGCGGCGATGAGACTCCGTACTTCGTCCTGGGTGTAGCTGGCGTCCCAGCCCGGCAGATGGATATCGTCCTTGAGCGGGTTAAGGTTCTTCAGCTGGTCCTTGTACATGACAAGAGAAGTAGAACCATCCTCCGCTTTCTTGTCCAGCTGGGTCCTGGTCCAGTCAAAAACAGGCATGAAGTTGTAGGTAACGCAGCGGATGCCGTACTTAGCACAGCGGCGGATACTCTCACAGTAATTGTCAATCTGCCTGTCCCTGTCCGGACGTCCCAGTTTGATGTCCTCCGTGACCGGGATCGATTCTACGATATCGAAGATGAGGCCATGCGCCTCACACTCTTCCTTAATATGGCGGATGGATTCCTCCGGCCACACTTCTCCCGGTTTAATATCATAAACAGCTGAGACAATATGCTTTACGCCCGGAATCTGACGAATTTCGTCGAGGGTTACCGGGTCACTGTCTCCATACCAGCGAAATGAACTCTTCATAATTTTTTTTCTCTTTCCGAATGTAAAAAAGCTTTCACATTCTATATCATTTTTCGAGCGAAATACTCCTTCTTATTATCCGAAAAAAATGCATTCTACATGATTTTCCTGACATGGAACACTGTCGCGCTTTCTATCACTTTCCGAAGTTGAAATAGGCTTCCGCATTTTTATAGCAAATGCCTGTTACAATGTCCGTCAGCAGTTTTTCGTCGTCCGGATACTCTCCGTTCTCGACCCATTTTCCGATCAAGTTGCAGAGGATTCTTCTGAAATACTCGTGCCGTGCGTAGCTCAGGAAGCTTCTGGAATCGGTCAGCATACCGACCGCGTTTCTTAAAAGTCCCAGGTTTGCCAGGGAGATCAACTGCTCTTCCATTCCTCTTTTTGTATCGTTGAACCACCAGGCGGCGCCGTGCTGGATCTTTCCTCTTGCGCTGTCGTCCTGGAAGCATCCGATCAGGGTGCCCAATGCTTCGTTGTCCCCCGCGTTCAGGGAATAAAGGATGGTCTTGGGAAGGGCACCGTCCTCATCAAGGGCGCCAAGATACTTACCAAGTTCTACATAAGAAATCTGGTCTCCGACCGCGTCACATCCTGCGTCCGGTCCGAAAGATTTATACAGCCTGTGGTTCAGGTTTCTCTGAACGCCCAGATGAAGCTGCATAACCCAGCCATTTTGTGCGTATTCGTGTCCCAGGAACAATAAGACTTCTGTCTGATAAGCGTAAATCTCTTCGTCGGTCAGCTTCTCTTTGCGGAGTCCTTTCTGGAAAATCCGGTCCGCCTCCTCTTCGCTAACCGGGTGGAATACGATTTTCGCAAGTCCGTGGTCTGATACGCAGCAGCCGTTTGCCGCAAAGTAAGAGACCCGGTCCGCCAACGCTTTCTTCAGGTCTCCGAAGGTCGTAATTTCTGATTCATCGGATGCGCCAAGCTCTCGTATATATTCTGAGAAATCTTCCGCCGTAATTCCAAGTACCCGATCCGGTCTCCAGGCAGGCAGCACCTTGGTACCGAACGTACCCTCGGGAAGTTCCCGGATCTTTTTATGCCATTCAAGGGTGTCCTTTGGGTCATCCGTCGTGCAGAGCGCTTTCACGTTCGATTTTCTAATCAGGTTCCGCGGACTGATCTCGCCTTTTTTAAGGATTTCCTTGGACTTTTCCCAGATCTCTTCTGCATTTTTTCTCGTTAGATGGTCCTGAATACCGAAATATCGCTGCAGCTCCAGATGGCTCCAGTGATAGAGCGGATTGCCGATTGCGCCTTCCAGAGCTTCTGCCCATTTCAGAAATTTCTCTTTGTCGTCAGCGTCGCCTGTGATGTATTTCTCCGGAATACCGGCTGAGCGCATCAGCCTCCACTTATAATGATCGCCGTAAAGCCAAATCTCCGTAAGATTGGTGTAGGGCTTGTCCTCATAAATCTCTCTGGGGTCCAGGTGGCAGTGATAATCGATGATCGGCTGCTTCTCCGCCGTTTCATGATAAAGCTTTTTCGCCGTCTCCGTTTCCAGGAGGAAGTCCTGGTCCATAAAGTTTTTTTTCATCTTCCTCGCCTCGTGATTCCTGTCCTTGCTCTCTTATCCGTTATTTCAGCATCATTTCAATGCTTGTGCCTTTTATCGGTCGATCCAGCCGCTTCCCGCCTTCTGCATGAAGCGAACGACTTCTTCCTTTGAAACCAGGTTGACGTCGCCCGGAATACTGTATTTCAGAGCGGCAGCTGCCGTGGCAAAACGAATCTGGTCTGCTTCCGCAAAATCCAGCTTGGCTGCTGCAATCACGGCAGCGCTGAAGGCATCGCCCGCGCCAACCGCAGAAATGATCTGTGCCGGATAATGGGGGCTGTCGTAATAAGCGCCATCCTTTAACAGGGAACCGTACAGCTTCTTTCCGCCGCCGGCACCGTCTGCCACGGTCCGGATTGCATTATTTATTTTCTCTTCCTTTTCAAAGAGGTGTCCGGACAGGAAAAACGTAAAAATTTCCATCAGGACTCCCATAGGAACCAGCATGCCCAGACCCAGAAGCGGATCAATATGGAAAAGATCCGGAAAATAATGATCTGCTGCCCAGATGACAAATTCACAGGCCATGATAGACAGAACAGCCGGAATGATCATGACCAGGGCAAAGTAATTTCTGAGGCGCTTATCTCTTCGAATGGGCTTTGTCCCGTTTATTTCTTTACGATTCTGCTCTTCCCGGGACCTTTTCCGGATAATCTCGTCCTTCATTTCCCCGCCTTCCTTTCCTGCATACTGCCGGACAGTGCGCCGTGGATGACTTCCGTCAGAACCCTTGCCAGCTCTTTCTCCGGAATCTTGCTGCCGTAGGCAAGCCACTGCCTCATGACACCCGCACTCCCGTTCAGAACAAAGAAATAGCGGGCCTTCTTTTCCTCTTCCGAAAGTCCGTCGAGTTTTTCCTTCAGCATCGGGTAGGAGCTTTCGGTAATCCTTGTCCCTATTTTCGTCAGGATCTCAGGCCTGCCGTTTTCGGATACCATAGCCAGATATGTTTTTCCCTCCTGCCGCATGTCAGAGAGCAGCTTTGTCAGATAGCCGGATAGATCGCAGAAATCCCCTTCCCGGACAAGCGTGTCTACACTGGTGAGAATCCTCTCCTCCAGATGGTCCATAAGATCGTAGACGTCCTTATAATGATTATAGAAGGTTGCCCGGTTAATTTCTGCCCTCTGGCAGATTTCTTTCACCGTGATGCGGGAATAGGGTTTGTTCTCCATGATGGAGAGAAAGCTTTCCCGGATGACTTTCTCCGTATAGCGTGTCCTGGCGTCTGATTTCACTGGTAATGCCTCCTGTCCTGCAATAAACGCAGCCACCGCATTCTTCATTGATCTCAGGAATTCATACTGTCGGGGGCCTGTTTGCTTTATCGTGTTCTGTTCGCAGGATAATAATCGACATTTTCGTCATTATCTGTCACTTATCTTTCACAAAGGCGAACATCTGTTCATTGCATCTGCCTGCTTTTATTCGTAAACTATAATTGTAATTTGACACAATGTCAATTATTTTTCATTGTGTAAAATGAATTGCGTTCCGCAAGAACGCGACTGAGTGGAGATTGAATTGATATGAAAGAGAAAAGAGTGCGGCAGGAAAAAATTTTTACAGAGGTTCCGGTCTGGAAAGCGATCGCCGCCTTCGGCGGACCTTCTGTCGCTGTGATCCTGGTCATGATCCTCTACAATATGGCCGACATGTTTTTCGTAGGAATGATCGGCGACAACGCCCAGGTGGCGGCCGTGTCACTGGCATCTCCCGTTTTTTCCATCGCCATGGCACTGGGCGCCATGATCGGAGGCGGCGCCAGCATTCTGGTCTCAGCCCGGCTTGGACAGAAGGATTATTCCGCGGTCCGGACCTATTCCGCCGTCACCGCCTGGTGGGGGCTGTTCATCGGTCTGATCCTTGGCTTCGTTGTTTTTCTCATTCGGGAGCCCCTCGTGTACGCGATCGGAGCCAATGACGAAATTTTCCCTTATGCCGTCTCCTACGCAGGCATCCTCTGCACCGGCATGCCGGCCATGATCTTTACGACGTCCGTCGGAAATATCGTCCGGGCTGAGGGAGCCATCAAGGAGAGTTTCATCGGCTCCATCCTTCCCACCTGCATCAATCTTGCCCTTGACCCGCTTTTTATCCTGAAATTCGGCATGGGTGTACCGGGTGCCGCCATCGCGACCGTCGCCGCCAACTACGTCGGCCTCGTATACTATCTAATCTATTTTTTTCAGGGAAAAACAGCCTGCACGCTGAGCTTCAAAGCCTTCCTGAAGGCACCGCTTTCCATCGGCCGCATCATCCTTCTGGGCTTCCCGACCGCTATCTCCACCCTGCTCGGCGGCTTCTCCTCTGCCATTGCCAACCGCTTTCTCGTGGCATACGGGACGAAAGCGGTCGCCGCCATGGCCGCTGCCGGCAAGGCAGGCTATATCGTCGGCATGATCAATATCGGTCTGGTTCAGGGTCTGCAGCCCCTCATCTCCTACAATCACGGAGCCGGAAATCTGAAGCGGATGAAAGAAGTTCTCAGGGACCTCTCTATTCTTACAATCCTGATTGGAACAGTGTCCCTTGTCTTCTGCGAAATCCGGGGGGACCTGATCGTGAAGCTCTTCCTCAAGGAGGCTTCCGCCCTTTCTCTGGGCACAGAGATGATCCATATCCTGATCCTCACGGCACCCATCATCGGTCTCTACAATATTTCCGTCACCTACCTGCAGGCAACAGAAAAGGCCGGCAGGGCTGTCGTCCTGTCGGCCGTCCGCCAGGGGCTGGCCCTGGTTCCGTGTCTGTTCATCATGAATTATTTCTTCGGTATCTTCGGAAATGTCTGGGCACACATCGTAGCGGACTGCATCTCCACGGCCCTTGCGGGAATCCTGGCTTTACATGCCCTGCACGTCGATACCGGAATCCAAACCGGAACAGGCACATCCGAAGTGACACCCGGCTCAGCACAGAAAACAATAGACACCAATTGACAAGCCTCGGGGACATTCCATCCTGGGCTGCCAGACCAGAAGGGCTGTCACTTTAGGCTGCAGTCGGCTGCCTGTCACTTTGACTGATACATTCCCTCTCCATCGACAAGCAGGATATCCTTTCGCTCTCTTACGGTGTCATCAAATCCATGGAGTGAAAAAACTGCAAGGAATGGGTTTGCAGCCGGCAAATATCGTACCTTGTCCAGAAATTTTTCCAAATCCCCTTTGTCAAAGGCTTTGCTTCTGAACTTACATTCTCCGGCAAGTACCAGCTTTTTTCCACTGTATCCGGCAAGATCTATCTCAATGGGGTGATATTTTCGATCCTCACCCTTTACCATATCCTGATACTCCGATACGTCCGTCACGAAAACAGGCAGCCGTTCTGTTCCTGAATACCGGTATAGATACTGTCGTGCCATTTCTTCATAGACTGTACCCATAAAATGATGCAGCTGCTTCTTCACCACCGCATCGTAATATTCTGCTCCTTTTCCGGCGTTGATCAGGCTGGATGCATCGCTCACATAGTTGAACCAGAACATCAGCATACTGTCGGACAAAATATAATAAGTCTTTGGCGTAAGCCTTTTCTCGATGATTTCTGATTCCGTCAGCACCTTAAGATAATATGTGATGTCTCCGATTCCTGAAGCCGAAGCGATTTCACTGAACTTTGTATGGCCGGTGGCAATGGCGGAAATGATAGAGATATATGCGGTCGGATTCTGCTTTTCTCCGGTAATGACCGTTTTTACCTGCTCCTCCGTGAAATATCCTGTGTCGGAAAAAAACTGCTCCCGGATATTTTCGTCCAGCGTCTTCCGGCTGTCGAACTGTTCCAGATATTTGGCAATGCCGCCGGTCACTCCATATACAATGGCTTTCTCTTCTGCACTGTAATCCGGAACAAACTCCGCACTTTCCAGATAGTCGAACGGCCTGAGTTTCAATTCCAGAGTGCTTCTGCCATGAAGAGGTGCATTTTTTCCCAGTACTTCATCCCTCATAAAACTTACAAGAGACCCGCACAGAATAAAGTAAAGCTGAGAATCCTTCCATTCATGGTCTGCAAATTTTTGAATCAGAGAATTCATATACGGGCACTGCTTTGCCAGGTAAGGATATTCATCAATGAGAAAGACCAGCCTCTGATCTTGTGCTTCCTTCGACACAAATTCAAAAATCTTGTCAAAGCTGTCGAAAGAAACGCTGCCAAGCAATTCCGGATGGGTTCCCCGAAGAACTGCATCCCCCATCATCCGGACCAGCTCTGCTTCATTTCTCTCCACACATGCAAACGAAATAACCTTACCTTTGCAGCCGTCCATAAATCTATTCAGCAGCGTTGTCTTGCCGGTCCTTCTTCTCCCATAAAGCACAATCATCTGAAAACCTGGCGTTTCCCACTTCTGATCAAGGGCATCCAGTTCTTTTTTTCTCCCAATAAATCGTGCAGACATCAGATTTTCTCGCTCCTCTATTAATGAATCTTCCTTAACGTAATGATCTTTCCCATTAAATTTACCAAAACCAGTTTTGCCAAAATCAATTTAGGTAAAATTGATTTTATCAAATTGTAGCATTGGAATTTTTCTGCGTCAATGGAGGAGACAAAGTCGACCACGGGGACGGTTCTTTTGGCGAGCTTTACGCTCGCCGGAAGAACCGTCCCCGTGGTTTGTTCATTTTACTTTTTTATGAGCGAATATTCAATATGAATTACATTTTCATGAGCGTATTTTTTATTCAACACGCATAATAATGAGCGAATGTTGCAGGGAAGTGACGAGCGCAGTCGTGCGTATGTCAAGAAAAGATCAATTCCGCCCTTAACGGATTGTAAATGTCCTGAAGTCTGCCGCGTCTGTACCCTTATAGGTAAAATACAGGGCATGGATACCGGGTGACACCTTCAGTTCTGCGCTGCCATTAGCCGGTACAGAAGCCAGTTCTTTTGTCCCATCTGATATGACAAAGCTGCCGCTTCCCTTCCCCTGGACCGAAATTTCCTTTTCGCTTCCGTCAAAGAGGAAGTACTTGAATCCCGCCATGGCGCCGCTTTTCATATTGGCAATATACTGGTCGCCGTCTGATTCGCGGTCTTCTCCGGTCTGGGTGAAGAAGGGATAGTCAGCCCTGCTGTCGTGGACCTTTGCGTATTTGTAAGTACCGTTTACGCCCAAAAGATTGCAGGCGATGCGGGCTTCGTAAGTTCCCCTGGCCGGCAGCGGTCCCCGGTTCAGACCGCAGGAGGTCATCTCCACCTGCGGGATGCTTCCGTCCGGAAGAATTTCAATCTTCTCCGCGCAGCCTTGCCTTGCACACATCTGCTGGTTGGTCTGGCGGTGGTAGAAAACGTACCACTGGCCATCCACCTCTACCAGTCCGCCGTGGGTGTTTCCGGTAAAATTCCGAGCCTGATCCGCCGTTACGCCGGGAAGTCCGATATCCCCGTTGCTGACGATAGTGCCTCCATAGTGCCAGGTTCCCATGGGACTGTCGGAGGTCGCATAGCAAAGCTCGTGGCTGAGCACGGAGGAGTAGATAAGATAATATTTTCCGTTAATCTTTCTGGGGCTGCTGGCCTCGTAGAAGCCGTGCCCCTCGAACTCGGTGTTTTTTGCAAAAACTTCCCCTGGGACCGTTGCCTTCGGCGTCCCTTTGATCGTCAGCATGTCTGCTTCCAGTTCCGCAACCGTTCCGCTGTCATAAGTGCCGCCCCTCAGCTTCATGATCGTCCGCATAAAGCCCTTGTCCGGGGAAAAACCGGTATACATATAAATTCTGCCGTCTGTATCCACCAGCATGCCCGGGTCGAAGTTATAGGCATCTCCTTTTTTCTTTCCATAGAGCGTGCCGTCCGGATGCTTTACATGGCCGTAAAACTCATACGGCCCGGCAGGCTTGTCCGCAACCGCCACAGATGTGACGACTTCGCGGTGCAGCTGATAGTAAAGATAATAACGTCCGTCCGCTCCCTGGCAAACGTCCGGGGCATTCATGTGTTCCTTGCCTTTCGCGTTCAGCGGGTCCTGCTTTGCCCGATAGATGACACCCTCAAACCTCCATGCGCCCAAATCGTCCAGCGGTGCAGAGTAAGCCACATAATCATTCACGCAGAATTCCGGACCATTAAAGGCATCATGACTGCCGAAAACATAAAGGCGGCCTTCAAAAATATGCGGCTCCCCGTCGGGAACATACTCATAGCTGGGAAGATAAGGATTAAAAGCTGCTGTCATACACACACCTCTCACTTTGTCTGGCTTTTCA
Organism: Eubacterium sp.; assembly: GCA_036308545.1. Classification (GTDB taxonomy): domain Bacteria; phylum Bacillota; class Clostridia; order Lachnospirales; family Lachnospiraceae; genus Bilifractor. The sequence continues at coordinate 55,992 of JAXJVN010000079.1, forward strand.
TGACCATGCCAATTACGTATTTTGTGTTGTCACGCAGGATATCGACAGACAGCCGTCCGTCTTTCACGGCTTTCTTCAGGATTTTCACGTATTTTCTGCCGCCTTCGGTGAGCCAGCTCGTGCCTGCACGGACAATTTCTACCGGTTCGATGGTGTCGCAGGAGTTCCAGTCGGTCATGATAAGACCGTCAAATCCCCATTCACCCCGTACCAGCGTCTGCAGGATTTCCGCGCTTTCAGCAGGATAGATTCCGTTGAGTGCGTTATAGCTTGTCATAACGCAGCTGGGCTTCTGAACGTCAAAAGCAAGTTCAAAAACCCGGAAGTAAAGTTCACGCAGCGCGCGTTCGGATACAATGCTGTGGCTGCCCTTTCTGGATGTTTCCGAATTGTTGCAGAAAAGGTGCTTATAGGTACTCTGCGTCCCTTCCTCTTCCAGTCCCTTGGCGTGACAGCCTGCCATGAATCCCGCCAGCAGAGGGTCCTCGGAAAAATATTCCGGATGTCTTCCGCACAGGATATTCCGCTGAATGTTCATAGCCGGACCGAGGTTGACAGCAATTCCGTTTTCCTTTGATTCCTGCCCGATCACTCTGCCGACTTGCTCTGCCAGTTCCTTGTTGAAGCTGGCAGCAATTGTGCAGCTGGATGGGAATCCGGTATTGGGCTTAACAATATTCAGTCCAGTATTTCCGTCAGAAACTCTGATGGCAGGAAGGCCGTATCTGGAAATCTTAGGCGTTCCTCCTGCCGTTCCATCTCCCCAGGGCATATACCAGTCCGCGCCTGTGCTGACATTCAGCCGGCAGAGTTCAGACGCGCTGAGCTGTGCTGCGAAAGGATCCAGAAGAGAAGGATCCGATTTCAGTTCGGAAAACGAGATTTTGCTCTTCTGTTTCTTCTTGAGGGTTCCACTGAGGGACATAGCCAGAAACTCTTCCCGCTTTGCAGGTACCGGAATTCTTTCGGAAAGCGGAACAATGCATGAGTCTTCCTTCACAAAGGGTTCCGCCTTGCTCATGCGATGGAAGGTCTCTACTGGTCTGGCCACCGGTGTGACCGTCCGGAGAGTAACCGTTTCCCCGATTCGGAATTCTCCAACCTCTTTTGCCTCCGCAAGGCTCTCACCCAGCCAAATGGTATAGGTACCGGCTTCAAGTATATAGCTGTGACTTTCCTCATCATAAGAGGCAAACCGCATAGGCTCTGCCTTCAGAGTCAGCATCTGCGTTTCGCCTGCCTGAAGGAACTTTGTTTTTCCAAAATCGACCAGCACCCGGCGGGGCTTTTCCAGCTTTCCGTCCGGCGCACCGACATAGAGCTGCAGGACTTCTTTTCCGCTGCAGGGGCCAATATTTGTAACCTCAGCTGAAACGGAAATACCCTTTGAACCGTCTAACTCTGCCGAGACGGAGGCACCTCCAAGGCTGCCCTGTACCTCTTCCGAGACGAAAACCACTTCCTGTCCATTCACCGCAGCCTCCGTCAAAGCGGCAGAACCTTTCTTTCCACCAGCTGCACCCGCAATCAGAGCCGCATCCCAGGAAAATTCCGTATAACTTAATCCGTGTCCGAACGAATATTGGACCGGCTTTTGGAAGGTGTCAAAATACCGGTAGCCAACATAGATGTCTTCCTCATAAAAAATGCGGACCCCGTGGCTTTTCTCGCCCGGCACCGGGTCCCCTTCCTGAAAGTTCGGGAAATTGTGAGCGGAAGGATAGTCATAGTAATCCAGTGCCCAGGTATTGGGCAGTTTTCCGCTCGGGCACTGGCGGCCATCCAGCAGTTCCATGAGGGCATAGCCCGCGCACATGCCCGCAAAGCCGGTATAGATCGCCGCCTTGATGTGATAAGTCTCCATCCAGCGCATGTCGATCGGATAACCGGTGTTGATAATGGCCAGTGTCCTGTCAAAAACAGCGCTCACCGCCGCAATCATTGCCTCTTCTGCATCTGTCAGATAATAGCCGCCCTTGATGGGCTTGTTGTCCAGAAACTCTCCCGACGTCCTTGACAGGAAAATCAGGGCTGTATCACTTTTTTCCCTTGCCTTTTTCAGCTGTGCTTCTGTGGGTACCGTATCTTTCAGGCGGCTGTAGAGGCTGCTTACCTCTTCATTTACCGTAAAGCAGCTGTGCTCCCTGACCGATTCGTGGAAATTTGCCTGCCAGCGGGGATTAATGAGGCCCGCGCCGGTCGCACTGTTTCGGAAGATATACTGTGCTGCGCCGAAGCAGTTCAGCAGGGTATCCGGCTTAAGAGGCAGCAAATGGTCTTCGTTCTTCAACAGGACCATGCCCTCGGCAGCCGCCCGAAAAGCCGCTGCGTCATGCTCCGCATACCGCGGGTCCTTCTGCCTTCTCGGCAGGGTGCGAAAGCGGAAAGACTGGTTTTTGAAGGCACTGCCGTCATCCGCCTTAAAACCCCGGAAGGAAATCGTATACTCCCGGTCATACTCTCTGGCTACTTCGCCCACGGGAACCAGCATACAATTCAGCTTCACAACAGAGTCCATGAGAAATGTTTTTCCCCTGCTGATCTCGATGCCATCCACCTCAACCGTCCCATATCCGTCTTTGGCGAGCGGTCTGGACAGGCGGATTGGAAGCGCATAGGTGCATTTGGCGAAGGCACTGTATTTGCCGTCCGTCTGTTCCAGATTCAGTGTTTTCTGCATGAGTGAAAATCTTGCCATGAGTTGTTCTCCATTTAAATGAGGCTGGAATCTGCCTTACATTTTCTCCATTTAAATAAGGCGAAACTTGCCTCCCATTTTCTCCGTTCAAATGAGGCCTGACCTGTCTCAGGTAAATGATATAGACAGCAGTTCCTTGTTTCCGCTCCCCTTATAGGTCAGGTACAGGGGCGCTTCTTCTGTTGGAAAAACAATCTCCCCGCTGTCCGCCTGCCACTCCTCTGCTGAAGTGACGCGGATGCTGCCGATTGCTTCTCCTCCCATCTTTGTTGAAATCTGAAATTCGCCCGCTCCCTGACCCCGCGTCTCAAGCGTCAGCTTCTGCTTCCCTGTAAAAGAGAAATACCGGAAACCGATCAGGGTATTATCCATAATGCCTGTAATGAAATGCTGGTCTCCCTGATTGGTGTGATTGGGGTGTTTTTTCCTGGGAGAACCATTGCCGCAGTGTTCCATGTGACCGTCCGTCAGCACGCAGGCAATTGCGGATGGATAAGTTCCTTCTGCTTTCAAGGCGCCGCGGTTCAGGCCGCAGCTCGTGACCGGAACCTGACGGATGGACCCGTCCGGCTCAATCGTGATTTTCTCCGCGCAGGCCTGACGGCTGTACGCAGAGCTGTGGGTCATACGATGGTAAAACACGTACCATTGTCCATTGATGCATTCGATGCTTCCATGCGTCGTTCCTGTATGGTTCAGGCGATCCTTCGCTTCCCTGCCGTCAAGGCCGATATCTCCGGTGGAAATGATCGTACCGCCATACTGAAAATCCCGGTCCGGTTTCTTGCTGGTCGCGTATACAAGCTCGTGGTTGAGAAAAGAAGAATAAATAAAGTAATAGGTATCTCCGATTTTCCGGATCGAGCTTCCTTCAAAAAAAGCATGACCCGCAAAGGGCGTCTTTTTTGTCTTTGTCGGAATGATGCGCCTGGCTTCCCCGCGCACGGTCAGCATATCGTCCTCCAGCTCCACCGTAACCGCGCCCATCTCTGCCTCACGTCCGAACATCGTTCTTTTTACTTTTGAAAAAACAAGCTTGTTCAAAACTTTTCCATACTCATCGAAGGGATAGCAGGTGCCGTAGTAAAGCCGGATCGTCCCCTGGTCGTTGATGACAGCAGGATCAAAGCACACATAGTGAAGATAAGGCTTCCCGTCCGGAGTCCGTACAAAACCCAGATAGCTGTATTTTCCGTCCGGTTTGTCAGAAACCGCTACACTGACAGGGTTCCGGTAGCCTCCGTCTCCCTTGAAACCGGATAAACAGTAATAGAGATAATAGCGTCCGTCATTTCCCTGGACCACGTCCGGCGCGTAAAGAGAACAGTTTTTACCTTCCTCATAGAGCGGGTCTTGCCTGGCCGAATAAGTCACGCCGGTATTGGTCCAGCTGCCCAGATCATCCACCGGTGCGGACCATACCACATAGTCAAGCAGGCAGAAGCTTTCGCCCCCTTCTTTGTCATGTGACCCGAAGAGATAGACCCGGTCTCCGAACACATGCGGTTCCCCGTCCGGAACATATTCATTCAGAGGTAGAAATGGGTTATAGCTCTGCTTCTCTGCTTCTGTCATATCGGAATCTCCTCTTAAATCTGTCTCCATTCCACCGTCTCTCGGCTGACCATGCGGGAATACAGTCCAAGTGCCAGGCACCAGCCAAAGTGCCAGGTACTTGGGCTGGTGCCCGCACAGAAGCGGCAGTCCTCGTTAATAATCATCTGCCGGTTTTTTTCGCTTTGGCCTCTGCCTTCGCTTTTTTCTCCGCAAGTCTGGCTTGATATTTTGCCTCTTCTGCTTCGAAGGAAAGTCCTTTTCTGCGGCAGTGTTCCTTCAGCTCTGCGATCCGTTTCTCTTCGGCTATGCGGTCAAGTTCTTCCTGTTCCAGACGTGCCTTCTCTTCCGGTGATACATAAACTTCGCCGCGTGCTTCCGCTTCCGCCTTATGACGTGCAATGATATCCTTCTGCATCTGCGGCAGATCTTTGTCCAGCTTATAAGGCAGCAGAATCAGGAGCATAATGGCAAAACCGATGGCCGGAAAGAGGAAGACGCCCCAGGAGAAAAAGTTCTGGGCGCCGGCTGTCTGCGTCATGGCGGCAATCTGCTCGGCAGTGCCTTCCGGCGCCACATATCCCGTAGCGCTAAGACCTAAGTTGAACAGTCCGGCGCTTAAGCCCGACATGATGGTAATAATGATACTCTGTATGGAGGTGGAAAAACCATCACAGCGGAATCCATTGATCCATTCTACATGATCGAGAGCGTCTGCCAGCATACCAATCAGAACATATGTAATAGGAATGGTTCCAATTGATTTCAGGACAAGACCGACAAGCACGATTCCCATACTCTTCACATTAGTCAGAGCCAGTACGCAGCCGACGATTCCGATGACAAAACCCCCGATCATTGTATTTCGCTTGCCAAGTTTTTTTACAAGAGGCAGCATGACAAGGGCGCCGGTACCCAAAGGTCCCTGGCCGATTACGTTCAGCATAGTCAGAGTGACGCCGTCATTGTAAGTTCCAAGTACCCAATTGGAATAGTAAATAATACTCGTTGCCTGTAAATTGTTGTAGAGCTGAAATACCATCATGATCAGCATGATGGAAATCCAGTATTTGCTTTTCAGACAGCCTTTCAGCTGGTCTCTGGTCGAAACCGTGAGCAGTTCTTCACTCTGGCCGTCGGTCTCCTCTGTTACGCGCTCCCTCGTAAAATAGTACTCCAGCATCACAGCAGGCAGTGCAAGGATGGACAGAACGGACATGACTAGCATCCACTTGCCCTGGTCAATTCCGATAGCCGGAAGGACAAAGGTCGGAAAAATAAAGGAAACTACGATGCCCGGAAGCAGAGAGATCCCCATGGACGCCAGAACAGCAAGTCCGTCACGCTGTTTGGAATTACGGGTGGAAAGCGGCACCATCAGATTATGTGAGATGTTATACATGGTGAACGCTATACTGAAGTAAAGATTGTAGCTGACGGTAACCCAAATGACCTGAACCGCGGTACTTGCTTTCGGTACGCTGAACAGCAGAATAGAAGATACTGCCAGAAGCGGGCCGGAAAGCAGAAGCCATGGACGGGCCTTTCCGTGGCGGGATTTTGTGTGGTCTATGATCCAGCCCATATAAAGGTTGGTTATGGCATCTACAATTTTTGAAAGAACCGGAAGAAGGGTCAGGAAAAGACCGCCCCACACGGGCGTCAGCTTCAGAACATCCGTATAGAACATGTTCAGATAGCTCTGTCCGGAAATATAAAACATACTCATGACGAAAGCCGGTCCCAGCAGGAAACCCAGCAGGCGTTCACTGGTCTGTACATTTGCAGATTTGATACGAGTGTCAAAAACTTTGCTTCCAAGAAGCCGGTCCGGTCTGAATACCATAATGCACCTCTCTAATAAAATATTTTTTTCTATAATCTTTTCCGACCGATTATAGAATCTTTTGCATCTGATTAAATGATAGCAGGCAGGACGATGCAGACGCTATAATGATACTCCTTGATTTTTGTAATATTCTACGATAAAATCTGCAAAAGCAGGATAATGTTCGGTTTTTTCTATAAAGTTTGAGGAAGCGAGGTGCATGGCATCATGGCAGATTCCTATAAAAGCAGCTTTCGTTTCGGCGTGCCGGGCTATGATTTTTCTTCCGGCAGCCAGGTAAGCTTTCAGCAGGCTATGCAGCTGATCGACAGCCGCTATCAGGCTGAAAATGCTCTGCTGCAGGCAATCGCTTCCGGTGACGAAGATGCGACCATCCGCGCTTTTTATGATTATGAACGCCTGATGCGTTCTCCCCTGCAGGAAACTTTCCCGACCTCTGACGATCCGGTCCGTGACTTCAAGAATGCCGTGCTTGTAATGAATACCCTCTTCCGCAAAACTATAGAAGAGCAGCATGTCCATCCTATTTATATTCACGAAGCTTCCTCCCGTCTTGGTGCATCCATCGAACAGGCAGAGAGTATGGAGGATCTTGCTGAACTGATTCGGGAAATGGTTTCCACCTACTGCCGTCTGGTGCGGGAATATTCCCTTTCGAACTACTCGTCTCCCATCCGGCGCGCCATCCTCTATATCGACCTGAACCTGGGCACCCCGATTTCGACACGGGATATCGCCAGGGACCAGTTTCTGTCGCCCAATTATCTCTCCAGCCGCTTTAAGCAGGAGCTGGGTGTCAGCATCTCCGATTATCTGCTGGACCGGAGGATCAGGATGGCAAAGCGCTTCCTCAGGTCCTCCTCTCTTTCTATTCAGGAAATCGCCGCGCAGGTTGGCATTGAAGACGCCAGCTACTTCTCCAAGCAGTTCAGGCGGATCGTGGGAGTTTCCCCGCTTCAATATAAAAAGCAGCAGCAGAGACAGGTGGCAAAGTGACAGGCACCTTGCCACCTGGACAGGCACCTTGCCACCTGAAATCATATGATTTTTATGCTCGTATCTGCGTGCATCCCGCCGCCTTCCACGCAGATTGTAATTTTTCCCGGTTCACCTGCGCGTACCACAGCCAGTGCCTGACCATGATAAGTCGTAAAGCTGCCCTCGTCATAACGCTCCTCCGTACAGGGAATCGCACTGCCGAAAGCCAGCAGTTCTCCGCCGTCCACACTCACATTGATTTTTGTGTCAGCGTTCGATTCGATCACGTCGTTTTTTCCCCGGATACTCACCGGAACATAGACGATCTCGCCTGGCCGGGCGCAAAGCTTTTCGGGCTGAATCTTAATGCTCAGTTCTCCTTCAGCACTATGCAGCTCGGTTCTGCCCAGTTCTTGTCCCTGCTTGTTATATACGGCCGCGCAGAGGGTACCGGACGCATAGCGCACCGGGAAAATCGCTTTATATTCTTTCATTTTTTTCCGTCCGAGGCTGCGCCCGTTCAGCAGAATCTCCGCCTCAGAAGCCTGGGCGTAAACTTCGACCAGGGTCTTCTTGCCCTCGCATCCCCTCCAGCTCCAGGAGAGGATGGCATTGCTTGCCCGCCAGACAGATTTGCTCACGCGCTTTTGGGGAAGGTTAGCAGGACGTACCGCGATCACCGGTTTTTTCTCCTTGCCCCATACCACGCCTGCGTATTTACAGGAGCCATCCGGAATGCCGTTGATATCGATTACCCCCGCACCGGAGAGCAGCCACGGATAAGGGCGGTTAAAGGGAACGGACCCGTCGCAGCTCCAGGCGCCGATACCTGCCTCACCCAGGTAATCCCAGCCTGCCCACATGAAATCTCCGATCAGATAAGGATAAGTCTCAACCATTTTCCAGTTTTTGAAAATATCCTGGGCAAAGGTTTCGGAGCCAAAAACCACACGATCCGGGTGCACCTTTCCCTCCAGCGGGTAACGCCCGGATGCATAGTTGTAGCCCGCAATGTCCAGCATATCCAGGAATGGTGAAGACAGCCTGTCCACTGCCTTGGAATTGCCCGCCTTGTTCATCGCTGTTCCGATAATGGATGCAATCATGTTAAAAAACAGGCTGGAATTCTGTACTTTTCCCCCGGCTTCCACACCGGTCTGTTTCTCCTGTCCGCCGTCCTGATAGATTCCCTTCCCTTTAGCGGCACGGGAGAGGATCATAAGATTGGTTCCGCAGGTAACGGGACGGCTGGAATCCAGCTGATGGATCAGATCGATCATCCCTTTTCCTGCCTTGAGACCTTCTTCACTTGCGGGTTCCGCGACCTCGTTTCCGATGGAATACAGGATCACGGAAGGATGATTGCGATCTTTTCTGACCATAGCCTGTGTATCCTGCTTCCAGTTTTTCCGGAAATCACATCCATAGTCGAAGGCTGTCTTGCGACTGAACCACATGTCGAAGCTCTCGTCCATGACATACATACCCAGCCTGTCGCAGGCATCCAGAAGGGCTTTAGAAGCCGGATTATGCGCGGACCGGACCGCGTTAAAGCCGTTTTCCTTCATAATTCGGATGCGGCGAAGCTCGCTTTCTTCATATTCTGCCGCGCCGAGAATGCCATTGTCATGATGGATGCAGCCGCCACGGAGCTGAGTTCTTACCCCATTGATCAGCAAGCCTTCTTTTGACCATTCAATCTTGCAGATACCGAAGGTTTCGACCATTTGGTCCTTCGGATCCATTTGGCTTTCGTGGTCCATTTTATCTTTTGGATCCTTTTGGCTTTCGTGGTCCATTTTATCTTTTGAATCCTTTTGACCTTTTTGATCCTTTTGATCTTTTGGGGTTTTGCCAACGCTGAGACGGCAGGAATACAGATGAGGGGTTTCCGCGCTCCAGAGCTTCGCTCCGGGAATTTCCAGTTCAGCACTGGTTCCATGCGCCTTCGCCAGACACTGCTCACCATCGAACACCTCAATTTCCGCATCGATAGGAGACTCTACTCTTATTCTTGGCGGAATTGCAGACAGTGTTGTGATCTTCACGCACTCCGGACGAAAACCCTCCGGCTCACAGACATAGAGCCAGACCGGACGGTAAATGCCGCTGCCGGAATACCAGCGGGAATTGGGCAGCTTCGAGTTATCCGCGATAACATGAATGCAAACCTCCTCACCCGGTTCCAGTCCTGGGAGTTCCACGAACAAGCCGGTGTAGCCATATGCCTGAAAGGCAAGCTTTTTCCCATTGACCAGAACCGTCGCGTTTTTGTAGATTCCTTCAAATTCCAGGATCAGCTGCTTCTCTACCCATTCCGGCCGGATGGAAAATTTTTTCTCATAATGATAAATCCCGCCCGGAAAATAGGCATGTCCTGCATTGGAGAAAGCGTCACTGCGCTGTTCATGGATCATCGCGTCATGCGGAAGGGTAACGGCCTGCTTTTTCGGAGAATCTTCCTCTTTCCAGAACGTCCACTCCTTCGTAAGCAAAAATTTTTCCATACAAATAAGCTCCTTTCCGAACCCGGCATCCTTTTATGAAAAGCATACCAAGCCGGACAAGAGCTTTACCATAAGGAAACTGTCTGGTTTTTGTATTATTCTACTGTATTTATGCAAAATATGGATAAAAATACCAGTCAAAGTGCCTGTCACTTTGCCACCTTATTTCGCTTTTATCATTTGAATCATGCTGACGACAATATCTCCCGCCATCGCGGCAAGGACCAGATAGATGAGCAGAACCGGAAGCGGACAGATCCCTGCTGCCCCAATGTAGATCATGAGAAAAACAACCATCGGCATGAGAAGATCCATCATCCGGTTCCCGATTTCATAAAGCCTTTCCCTGTTTTTCTCTGTTACTTTTACGGGGAAATTCCAGACATTCGGGAACTTGCGGACAATGGCAATAAGTCCCCATAAAAGCAGGGAAAGTACCGGCTCCAGGACCAGTACCCACTTTCCGCCGTAAGAATCCGGATTCCCAAAAGCATCAAAATGACTTGGAACAGTATCCGGAATCTTCGGCCAGGACATCATTAAAAAAATACTATAAACTGCGATCATGACCGCGCATAGAATATTGGAAAGAATCGTCGTTTTTCTCATACTGTCACCTGCCAAAGTGACTGTCACTTTATGCTGAAGTGCAGTGCCTGGAGGTGACAAAGCGGCACCTTGCCACCTCAAAATAGTCAGTTTTCATGTGTAAGTTCTTCTAATCCCACCAGTGTCAGTGACGGATCATCGACGTTTAAAGACACCAGCTTTTCATCAAATCCGGCTTTAGAAAAAAGAACATATTCCGGTGTTCTGTTTTTTTGAATGAGTAATGTGCGGCGCTTTAAGGTGTTATATACTCCAAAATCTACTGCTTCATTTCGCCATTTGCATTCACCGGTCAGAATGTGTTCCGAATCAGCACAGGCAATATCAATATCTTCCTGCTGTCTGGTTTCCGGATTGATTCCCCACCATCTTCCATAGGTATCATAAATTTCCTTCAAATTTCCTTTCTGCGTTTCCCGCAGGATATACTGCAGACAGATCTCTTCAAAGATATGGCCGAAATATTCCGGTAAGAACGGAAGGATTTTCTTCAAATAAGCATCGTGATTTTTCCTCATCATGATATAAAACTGACATCCGGGAACAAATCTATACCAGAAATGGAAAAGAGGATCTTTCAACTGATAGATTGCCTTTTTTGCGGAAGTTTCTTCAATCGGCATATTCCTTTCAAGAATATCCAGTGCCAGAAGATTTTTCAGATATGCAGAAATTGTAGCACCTGGTTTATGAACCGCATCTGCAATCTCATTAACCTTGTTTTTTCCCTTTGCGACTGCATCAATGATGGCATTATAAACGGCAGGCTCTCTGAGTTCTTCTTTCAGCAGAAATTCCGGTTCATTGTGCAGACCTCCGGTCGCAGAGAGGAGTTCATTTTCAACAGCATCAGAAAAACTGTTCCAGCGGGCTGCAATTTCAAGATACTGCGGGATCCCTCCGCATAATCCATAAGCGTACAGCCGATCCTCCTGATTCCAGTTTGGAAAAAACTTTATGCTCTCATAGTACGGGAGAGGATTCAGGCGAATCTGTCCTGTACGTCTTCCATACAAGGGGCTTTCATAACCCAAAAGCTGTTTTTCCATAAAACTCATGGATGATCCGCTTAAAATAAGGTAAAGCTCCGTATTCTTAAACTTGCGGTCAATCATTTTCTGTAATACAGAAGAAATAGCTGTATACGCTTTCGCGAGATAGGGATACTCGTCAATTACAAAGATGAGCCTTTTTGAAGCTGCTTCTTCTGCAAGGAAAGTAAACGCCGCCTCAAAGCTTTGAAATGTTTTCATCCCTGAAAGAAGGGAATTATCAGAAAAAGCCTCTGCAATTGCCTGCGTCAGATCCCGCAGCTGAATTTCCGGCTCATTCTGGGTCGCTGTATAGTAAACTGTCCGTTTCCCTTCTATGAATTCGCTGATCAGTCTGGTTTTCCCAATACGCCGCCTTCCATAGATAGCAACAAGCTGAAATCCCCTTTGTTCGAACCTTGTCTGTAAATCATTTAATTCGTTCTGCCGTCCGATCCACATAAATGACTCCTGATATAGCATTTTTATTGTAATTAGGTTTATCGTAATACGTTACGACGTAACTAAATTATACAATCTCTTTAATCTTATGTCAATTTTGATATCTCCTGCCAAAGCGTCTGTCTCTTTATGCTGGTCCCATTTTTTGCTGTTCTGTCTGTCATTATGCAAAATGTACCATCCATTTACAATACTTCCGCAGCTCTGCCTTCTATATACCCCTTTTTTTAACTATCGTAAAAACAGATAGCTAAGTGGTCTGATATCTGTTTTTTCGATAGTTAAGCGCGTATCTATCGGTTTTGGCGAATTGGGGCACTGTTGATATCACATTTTTCGATACTTTTCAAAAGACATATATAAACCGGCTGGCCCCTGCCCTTAACTTAGCAGATCATGAATAATAAATTGGGAACATTAAATTTGGAACAGCAGTCTGTGAACAATAATTCAACTGCACTGATTAAAAGCAGACCGGTTTCCGACATTTTATAATCCATAAGGTGCATGAAACTCATCCATTTCGATTATTGTCTCATAAAAAACGCCGAAAATTGTTGATTACAGAAATCGAATTATTTACACTTTTGAATATTGACAATTTCCACCATTCGTTCTAGGATACTTTAATAAATAAAACAATGAAATGGTTAAACATTTTTCGCACAAAGGGGTGAGAATACAGCACTCCTTAGCGGAGATTTTTCCAAAGATTCCTGAAAGAGGGCTGTGTACGAACAGCCCTCTTTTTTGTTTTATTTGCTAAAACCTTCCCGGCAGCCGGTGCCTGAACGAGGCCTGCCGGTCTAAAAGAGGAGGGGCCTGCCGGCAATCCAGCAATGCTGCACAGGCAGCTTGCCTGACAAGGCCTGCGTCTTCCTGTATCCGCAGCTTGCCTGACATAGCCTGCACCTTCTTATAGCACGGGAAGTTTTAGATAGAAAGGAAAAGGAAAAGGAGGAACTATTATGAAGGAGAAATTTCATCGCTTTTTCACGCCATTGTTTCTGATGCTGACACTTTCCTTCGGTCTTCTGGCCGGCTGCGGCAGCTCCGGAAGCTCAGGCAGCAGCTCCGTTGCAAGCGGTTCTGCAGCAGCGGATACCGGCAGCGGGTCCAAGGAACTGAACATCATCTGCTGGTCTGAATACCTGCCGCAGGAAATTGTAGACGCCTTTACCGAAGAGACCGGAATCAAAGTCAATATTACGACCTTTAACTCTCCGGACGAGATGCTTGCAAAAGTTACAAACTCTCCAAAAGGAACCTATGATTACATCATCGGACCGGAAAACTACTGCCCGATCTTCAGCAAGCAGGGCCTGCTGCAGGAACTGGACAAGAGCAAGATTCCAAACAGTGCCAATATTGATAAGAAGTATCTGGGCAGGGAAAATGATCCCGACAATACCTATACCTACCCCTACATGTTCGCTTCCGCAGTCATCGCCTACAACAGCGATGTCATCAAGGACGACATCACCAGCTACGCTGACCTGCTGAAACCGGAATACAAAGACTCCATGGTCGTCATCGAGGATTCCCGTGCCGTATGTTCCATGGCAGCCATGGCTGGCGGCTTCGATGTCAACGATACCAGTGATGAAGCCCTTGCTTCCATAGAAAAATACCTGACCGATCTGATGCCCAACATCCACGCATTCGACGGCGCCAGCCCCAAGACCCTTCTGATCAACGGCGAGTGCTCCATCGGCCTGATCTACGGCGCAGAAGCACTGCTGGCTCAGAAGGAAGTTCCTTCCATCAAGGTCGCATATCCGGAAGAAGGCGTTTATCTTGGATCCGACAGTATGATGATCACAAAAGACGGCAAAAACCAGGACAACGCATACCAGTTCTATAACTACATCCTGGATGGCAAGGTCAGCGCACAGATTTCCGAAATCTTCCCCTACATCAATCCCAACGATGCAGCCATCAAAGAGCTGGGAGATGATTTTTCCAATAATATCCTGACCAATCCGCCGGAAGACGTAGTCGCCAGAGCATGTACCCTTATCGATATCGGAGATGAAGCTTCGAAGATCGTAGACCTCTGGACCAAGATCAAAGGATAAAAATCCATAAGGAAACCAGACGGACGGGGCAGCGGGAAAAAACAGTACCGCTGCCCTGTTTTCAGCCAAAAGTCAGCCGAAAGGATTTGATTTATGAAAGAAAAAAAGCACCGCAGATTACTAAGAGGCGAAACGGCAGAGAAGCTCGTCATGACCCTTCCTGTTTCCCTGATCATGTATCTCTTAGTCGCCATTCCTTTTATTTACATCATTATCATCAGCTTCATGCACAAAGGCACCTACGGCGGCGTAACGCCCGGCTTCACCTTTGGCAACTACCTGGGAATCCTGAACCCTCTCTATCTTAAGACGTTCGGCAAATCCCTTCTCATGTCTGCCATTGTAACGATGATCTGCCTTCTGATCGCCTATCCCTTCTCCTGGGCAGTAGCCGGAAAAGGAAAGATCGCGCGGAAAGTGATCATGTCCATGGTCATGGTTCCCTTCTGCATGAGCATGGTCATCCGTCTCTTCAGCTGGATCATCCTCCTTCGAAGCGACGGCGTACTCAACCGTTTCCTCATGTCGCTCCACCTGATCGATACGCCCTTCAAGCTCGTATACAACTCCGTCGGCGCTTACATCGGCCTGGTATATATGCTTCTTCCCTTTATGATCATGCCGCTCTACAGCTCCATGGAGAAGCTGGACCGCTCCCTTCTGGAAGCAGCCTCCGACCTGGGATCAAATCCGGTCCAGGCCTTCCTGGAAGTAACGCTTCCCCTTACAAAGCCCGGTATCTTCGCCGGATCCATCATGGTCTTTATCCCGTCCCTGGGTCTCTATTTCATCACCGACATGATGGGCGGAAGCAAAGCCCTGGTCATCGGAAACCTGGTCAAAAACCAGTTCATCACCGCCAGGAACTGGCCGCTTGGAGCAGCCATGAGCGTCGTTCTTATGCTCATCACCCTGCTGATGGTAAGAATCTACACTAAGACAGGCGGAAGCCTGAATGACCTGAATGGTCTGTAATGAACTCTATAAGATGCGCAGGAAATCTGTATCGTTTATATAAGAACTCCTCACGATCTATGAGAGAACTCCATATGAACTTTAATAAGGATTCGAACAATCTATAAGAGAGAACCTCATGATTCAATAGGAATTCATATGGTTTGCATGAAAAATCCGTATGGTTTGCAAGAGGGAAAAAATCATGAATAAGGCAAAAGCAAAACCCAGGAAAAACAACTTCGGCAACGTCTGGATCGTGCTGACTTTTATCTTCCTGTATATCCCGATCTTTATCGTCGTTCTTTTTTCTTTTAATACATCCAGAGTAAACATTGTCTTCGAGGGCTTCACCATCAAGTGGTACGGAAGCTTCTTCCAGAACACCATCCTGATGGACTCCCTGAAGAATACACTGATCATTGCCGTGGCATCGACCGTGATCTCCACTATCGTCGGAACATTAGGAGCCATCGGCATGGAGCGCTATAACTTTCCGGGCAAAAAACTCGTAGACGCCCTGCTCTACGTCCCAATCGTCATACCCGAAATCGTCCTCGGCGTCGCCATGCTGGCTATTTTTTCCCTGACCCACATCCCCATGGGACTTTTTTCCATCACGCTGGGCCACATCACCTTCTGTGTCCCCTTCGTCGTCATCTCGGTGCGGGCAGGATTCGCAGGCTATGACAAAGCCCTGGAAGAAGCATCCATGGACCTGGGCAGCAACCGGATCAAAACGTTCCTCAATATCACGCTCCCGCTCCTGAAGCCCGGCATCATCAGCGGCGCTATTCTGGCCCTGTCCCTGTCGCTGGACGACGTCATCATCAGCTTCTTCGTAAGCGGCCCCGGCAGCACGACCCTGCCGCTGGCCATCCTGGATATGCAGAGGCACGGAATTTCACCCGACGTAAATGCCCTGTCGACCATCATCACCTTCCTGACCATTCTGGTCATCGGAATCAATACCCATAGCCAGATCCGGGCAATGAAGAATAAGGCGGCATAATCACTCAGGCAGATGCTTTGTACGCTGTGTTATCTGGAGTATGTAATCCGAATCGTATTTAAGAATGTAGAAAAGATAGAGGGGAAAAACCATGAGTGCTGATTATTGTATAAGATCAAAAAACGTTTACCTTGGAGGCGACGACCTGCCGGCACCGGCATGCGTCTACGTCTGCGGCAAGACCATAGAATCCGTAGGCGGCTATGAGCCCGATCCCGCGAAAATGGACAGCCATACATCCATTCTCGATATGGGAGAAAAGCTGGTCATGCCCGGCCTGATCGACGCCCATACCCACTTCTTCGCCGGCGCCATATCCGAGAGCCGTTACGTCGTCAGTGACCTGGGTCTCTGCTCGTCCGAAGAAGAATGCGCCGAAAAAGTTGCAGCATTCGCCAAAGCCAACCCCGACCTGAAGCGGATCCGGGGAGCCGGCTGGTTCATCACCAACTGGGGCAAAGGCGCCAAGCTGCCCACAAAGAAGAGCCTGGACCGCCTGCTGCCGGATATCCCCGTATACCTCAAAGCCGCCGATGCCCACAGCTTCTGGGTCAACTCCGCAGCTCTTAAAGAATGCGGCGTCACAAAAGAAACAACCGTATCGACCGGCTTTATCGGACGCTTCCCGGACGGTGAGCCCGACGGCATGCTGGTCGAATACGAAGCCGCGTCCTATGCAGAAGCCAAATTCAGTGACTTCACCCCGGCGGAATTGAAGGAAATCTATCTCTCCATGCTGGATAAGGCAGCCGCCATGGGCGTCACTGCCCTCAGTGAAATGATGCCGGACGATTACGACGGACCTGCCGGCGAAAGGCTGAAGATCATAAAAGAAATCGACGAAGAAGGCAAGCTGCCCCTCACCCTGAGCATCTACCCCACCCTCTTCAACAGCGGAAACTTCGACAATTTTTTTGCCTTAAAGGATCAATACGATTCCGAAAACATCAAGATTGCCGGCGTGAAAGGCTTCAT
>JAXJVN010000080.1:0-1738 GCA_036308545.1 Eubacterium sp.
GTTTCATATGTATGGGGCAGCATGCGCTGCCCTCCGGATCAGAGCTCCGGAATAGACCAACGAAAAACGCAAATGAACAGGAGGATCTATTAACATGCCCAGAAAGAAAAAAGAAGAAGTTACACCTGCCGTTGAGAATACAGTAGAAGCAGTTTCCGCTGAGACTACAGCAGCCACGGCTGCAGAGGCTCCCGCAGAGAAGCCCAAACGCGGCCGCAGGAAAAAAGCAGACGCGGAAACAGCGGATGCGGCTCCTGCAAAGAAGACGGTTCGTAAGCCCCGCACAAAGAAGGCTGCAGAAGGCACAGCCACAGAGTCTGTTGTTGAAAAAGTCAAAAAGACTGTTGCCAGGAAGCCCCGCAAAAAAGCATTTGTCCCCAACTTCGTCATCCAGAACAACGCTGAAGACGGCATCACCTACGCAGCTGTCGTAGAAAAAGTCCAGGCTGCCATTACGATCCAGGATGTGACCTCCCTCGATATTTACGTCAAGGCCGAGGAAGGAAAGGCTTACTACGTTGTCAACGGTGAGGCTGCCGGCGCTGTCGATCTGTTCTGATAAGGCACTGGTATTAGGGTAAGAACACACAAGAGTGTTTCTGCACTCAATCAAGCAAAATACAATGCCGGGAGAGGTGTATCAAAATTGTTACACCTTCCCGGCATTTTAATTCGTGCATCACGACAAGCTGGAATTTGCGCGAAGCAATGAGCCATGCGTGGACTTCCATAAGAAGGCTCGATGTGAGCTTGCTCACAAGAGAGACTTATTATGGAAGGACACATACGGCGAATGCCGCGACATCGAACCGCAGCGAAGCGGAGGCGAGATGTCGGCATGGCGAATTGCGTCCCCGCTGATGCTGCTACATCACGACAAGCTGGAATTTGTATCACAGAACCATCAGCAATGTTCCGGCTCCAATCAGGATACACCCTATCACTGACTTAAAAGTAAATTCTTCATGCAGAAAAACAAACGCCAGTATCAGCGTAATGACAACGGACAACTTATCAATCGGGACGACTTTTGAAGCGTCTCCCATCTGCAAGGCCTTGTAATAGCAAAGCCATGAGGCACCAGTAGCAAGGCCGGACAGAATCAGGAAAATCCAGCATTTCTGGCTAATGTCTTTTATTCCGGCTTGCTGATGAGTAATAAATACCATTCCCCATGCCATGATAACAACAACCATCGTACGGATCGCAGTAGCCAGATTCGATCCGACACCTTCAATTCCTATCTTTGCCAATATTGATGTCAGTGCGGCAAAGATTGCCGAACCAAGCGCTAATAAAAACCACATAGTGATACTCCTTCAAATCCCGAGTTGTCGTCCTGACATTCAAATCACAGTTCGATTCATTTTGCATACTTCCCATAGCACCACACTGCGATCTCTGTAATCAAATCTTCCGGCAACGGTTTGGTATAGGGCAGCCGGATCGTGCCCTTACTCACATCATAATCCGCCAGTTTCTCAGCGAAAATCGTGGTTGCTTCTCCGCCCGGATAGAGTCCCAGATGCTTTTTCGCCGCCGCAAAGTGAATGAGGTTCTGGCCTTTCCAGTATGTTGGCATACTCCACGAGATCTTCTCCTGTGCTCCCGGAATAGCGCTGCGGATGATCCGGCGGACTTCATTCAGGTACGCTCTGACGTTTTCATCCTGTTCTTCAATGTACTGATCTACTGTTTCAATCTTGCCGCAGTAATGACCCTGTCCTTCACGGCTGAA
>JAXJVN010000081.1:0-12389 GCA_036308545.1 Eubacterium sp.
AGATTTTTCGTTCGGGTCTATTTGGAACAATTGTTCTCACAGACCCGGCAGAATTCTTCACTCGGGTCTATTTGGAAGACTTGTTCTCACAGACCCGCACCACCCAGATATGAATACGAGCAACTTCGACTGGATGGGGGCGCAAACACTTCATTAAATAACAGTTTATTCCAAACTATAGCAGATTCCCTGTGAAGATGCAAAAATCCGCCCGAGGCGGATTTTTACAAAAACTGTATTCAAACCTGTCATTTGCCGTCCGACACATTTTTGTACTGCCGGACATAGCTTGCGTCATCAGCGTTATAGTAACGGATCTGGTCTTCTTCTGCGTAATGAAGCCCCAGTCTGTTCAGCGCTGTATTTTTCACACTGTCAAGGGACAGAGACGACTGCACCTGGCTGTAATAGGCGTCATTGTCCGCCTGAAGCTGCGTGAGCTCCGTCTCCATGGATGCAATATGTTCTGTCTGTGTAATTACCCGTGAGCGAAGCTGAAGAAAATGTACACACGATGCCATGACCAAAAGGCAAGCCGCCACAAGTCCAATGACAAAGCGGGCGTCCAGTGCTCTTGCCCTGGCGCGGTTTCTGGCTACCTGTCTGCTGACACGTTTCCGTCTCCTTGCAGGTACTGTTTCTTCGCCCGGTAAGTAAATCTCTTCCTGCCGAACAGCACTACCGTCTTCGTATGACCTCATACGAACATTTTCCGGCCGTGAATTTACCCTTCTTCTGTTTTGTACGGTACGTATTGTAGGTGCTGATCTGGCCATAAGCAATTACCTTTGGTTTCTTCCCCGCATCAGGTCTGCCTCTATGGCCTGCCTCCTTCCCGAGCTTCAAAAACTCTGAGTTTTGCGCTCTTGGAACGGGGATTTTCCTGCATTTCTTCCGCTGACGGCAGGATTGGCTTTCTGGTAACCACAAACCCTTTCGGTTTCCGTCCGCAGACGCACACCGGAAACTCCGGCGGGCAGATGCAGGGATTTTCATTCTTTCTAAAATTGTTTTTTACAATGCGGTCTTCCAGCGACTGGAAGGTGATAATGCAGATCCTCCCGCCGGGTTTCAGAAAATCTATCATGCCGTCAAGAGATTCTTCCAGTACGTCAAGTTCCTTGTTGACCTCAATCCTAAGTGCCTGAAAGGTCCGTTTGGCGGGATGGCCTCCCGTAATCCGGTTTTTCTGTGGTATCGCTGCTTTAATGATATCCACAAGCTGACCTGTCGTTCTGATCGGGGCTTTTTCTCTCTCCAGGACAATTCTCCTTGCAATTCTATTTGCAAAGCGCTCTTCGCCATATTCTGTCAGCACGCGCCAGAGTTCCTCTTCTCCGTACGTGTTCACAATAATCTCGGCTGTCAGAGCCTGCCTTTGGTCCATTCGCATGTCCAGCGGGGCGTCCGTTCGATAGGTAAAGCCGCGTTCTGCGTCGTCAAGCTGATAGGAGGACACTCCCAGATCCAGAAGGATCCCGTCCACTTTCTCAATCCCGACGTCCTGCAGCATTTGTGTCATTCGGCGATAATTTCCGCGAAGAATCGTTACACGGTCCTGGAATTTCTCCAGACGCTTCGTCGCTGCGGCTATCGCGTCCGCATCCTGGTCTATTCCGATCAATCTCCCCTTGACGGACAGACGCGACAGAATTTCATATGAATGACCGCCGCCTCCCAGCGTGCCGTCAACATAGATCCCGTCCTCTTTGATTTTGAGATTCTCAATTACTTCATTCAGCAATACAGATTTGTGCCTGAATTCCATTTTTGAGGTCCTCTACAGGCTGATGTCTTTACTCTCGAGACTCGCGGCTATTTCGTCAAGAGTTCCCGGATCAGAGAAATCATTGTCAGCATCCCACTTTTCTTTACTCCAGATCTCGATATGGTCCAGTGCTCCCGCCAGAACGATATCTTTTGTGAGGCCTGCAGAATTGCGCAAGTTCTCCGGAACAAGAATTCTCCCCTGCTTGTCCAGAGTACACATGCTGGCGCCGGCGACAAAGAATCGGGTTAGTTTTCTGCCTTCTTTATTTGTAGTTGGTAAATGCAGAAGCTTGTCGGCAAATTTATCCCATGGTTCCTGGGGATAAAGCGTCAGGCACCCGTCAAAACCCCTAGTCAGAACGAACTCCTCCCCGAGTTCAAATCTGAATTTGACCGGCACAGTCAGCCTGCCCTTCTCATCTATTCTGTTGTAGTATTCCCCTACAAACATCCGATTACGGTACCTCTTTCGCCATAAAAGCCGTTCCCTACGCGGTTTCTAAGGCAATGCGGGATAAAAAACAGTGTGGTTCGCGACGCCACGAAAGTTGGATTTTGCTCCACAAATCCCCACATTTCTCCACCTACGCCCCCATTTTAGCCTCTGAATAGGGAATTTGCAAGATTTTTCTCCACTCCAAATGTCAAACCAGATGCCCGTATTTCCGCGTCCGGACAGCTTTCTCTCCTCTGCTCTGATTGAGAAGGAAAGTCCTTATCGCAAGATATAGTAGAGCAAAAAAAGGCAGCTACCAGATATGCTATCCGGCAGCTGCCTCATTGTGCATTTTGTTCAATTTCAGTCAAGAAAATTCTACGTTCGGGATATTGTCTTTCTTTCAGTACAATTCTTTATTACAGTGAAATCCCTGAAAGCAATACAATCCCTTGTTAAAGTATCATTCCCTCTTTTTAGCGCAATCCTTTTTACGCTTATTTTTTACATTTCCTCTTGAAAAAAAGTGGCTGTTCCCGATCAGTCAAATCGTGTAGACATGATCACAATGTTATTATCCGAAGAATCCCTGGTAAGGAAAACAGCCGCATTCCCCAGGTCCCAGCATTTTGCCGCACTTCCTGAAAGATCCACTGTGATGCTGTCCCCGCCGTCTGAAGTAATGGTTTCGGACCATCCGTTGTCTGTCTCAAATGTATAATCCTCTGAAGTACCGAAGCGGGATTCAAAAGAGCTCAGAAGCTGGTCATATTCATTCTGGTCATCCGCATCATATTTAACCGCTACATCGTAAAGACCGCCGTCAAAAGAGCAGATCACATCCGCTTCTTCCCCAACATTCTCTACGTTTTCTACATCTTCAAGGTAGAGTGCTTCCGAATCGCCGATGATCTCGCCGCCAAGCGCATCCTGCACAGTATCAATGTTATCTTTCCAACGTGTACCGTCAGGGGTTCCTTTATTGGTAAAAGAAAATGTTGCTGCAGCTTGTGTGCTGCCTGATCCGCTGCTTTGACTGCCCATAGCATTGATAGCAATCAAAGCGAGAACTCCGATCAGTGCAATAGCACCAATGATAATAAAGAGCGTGGACTTGCTGCCCTTCTTCTGTGCTTTGCCATTCATCCTGTCGATATTCGTCTGGTTGAAACCGCCGTAGGCTTGCTGGTAATTGCGTCCGTGAGAATATGGCTGTTTTTCCTGAGAAGTCTGATTCCCCGGTAATCCGCCCGGCTGTCCATAGGGTGCGGCGCCTGGCTGATTTCCCGGCATTCCGCCAGGCTGTCCATAAGGTGCAGCGCCTGACTGATTTCCCGGCATTCCGCCAGGTCTTCCATAGGGTGCAGCGTCTGACCGGCTGCCCGGCATTCCGCCCGGCTGTCCATAAGGTGCAGCGCCTGACTGATTTCCCGGCATTCCGCCCGGTCGACCATAAGGTGCGGCGCCTGACTGGCTGCCCGGCATCCCGCCCGGCCGACCATAAGGTGCGGCGCCTGACTGGCTGCCCGGCATTCCGCCAGGCTGTCCATAAGGTGCAGAGCCTGACTGATTTCCCGGCATTCCGTCCGGTCTTCCATATGGTGCAGCGTCTGACCGGTCGCTTGGCATTCCGCCAGGTCTTCCATAGGGTGCGGCGTCTGACCGGTCGCCCGGCATTCCGCCCGGCTGTCCATGGGGTGCAGCGCTGTTCTGACTGCCCGGCTGTTCATATGGAGCCGGCCCTCCCTGGTAGGAGAACGTCTTGTCTTCGTCCTGCGTGACACTATGCGCAAATGGATTGGGATTAAAGTCTCCGGCTACTGTATGGACTTCTTCCACTGTATGGGCTTCTTCCGGTACTTTCACTTCAGCAGACTGTTCCGGCTGAAGTTCATCCTCCTGTACGTTTTCAGACATATTTTCTACCGGTGCAAAACAGTTTGGGCATGTCTTTGCTCCATCCTGTATTTCTGCTCCGCAATATTGGCACTTCATTAATAAGCATCCCTTTCTATGGCTTTTCAGCTGTATATTATTTGTTTTTTATTATACGCCATGCATGTTCCTCTTTAAAAGTGCATGTCCCTTATAGGAATGAAAAAAATGCGTAAAATTGTACGCTGCATCTTTTTTATCCTGTCTCTCAACAAACAAGGATGCCGGCATGTCCGTTTGACTCACGCTGAAGAAACGAGTCGAAACACACTTCGCGCAGTCGTTGCTAAACGGTCTCCACCGGATACCAGCGGGCCGGGGTGGGTATGCCGTCATACCCGTTCGGCTCACAGCTCACGTAACGAGTCGAAACACGCCTCGCGAGTTTCGCTCGTTATCGCGGCGCTCGCCGAGTGGACATGCAAGCATGTCCGTTCGGCTCACAGCTCGCGTAAAAAATAGCCCCGCCGGGCAGATCAACTGCCTGGCAAGGCTACTGTAATTTTACTTATTCAAAGCTTTGTAGCGCGGCTTCCCGTGACTTCAGTCGTGGAAGGATCGTGAGCGGAACCAATTTACGTCGTCGTGAGTTCAAACCCGAGACAAAGCTTGAGCCTCCGGCGGATGCCACGGGTGCGCATATGAGAGCGCTTCTATGCTGCGCACCCGGGCGCAAATCCGCCAAGGCGGATTTGATTTATAACTGCAATACCGATAACGCGAACCAAAGATGCAGCAAAGGGTTATTTCAGTTTCCAGATGTCATCGTTATACTGTCTGATCGTACGGTCAGATGAGAAATATCCGGCTTTTGCGATATTGATCAGCTCTTTCTTATGCCATGCATCACGGTTCTCAAAATCAGCCAGCATTCTGTTCTTGGTCTTGATGTAGTCCTTGACGTCAAGGAGCGTCATGAAGTAGTCCTTGGTGATCAGTTCATGATGGAGCCTGGTCAGGCTTTCCGCGTCTCCTACTCTCATCATCGGATCGCTGACAATGAAGTCTACCAGTGGTTTGATCTTAGGATCCTTGTAATACTCCTCTGCTTTGTAGCTCTCTTTTTCATAGGCTTTGATGACATAGTCCTTCTTCTTGCCGAAGATATAAATATTGTCATCGCCGACCAGCTGATGGATTTCGACGTTAGCGCCGTCCTCTGTGCCAAGCGTTACTGCGCCGTTGAGCATGAACTTCATATTGCCGGTTCCGGATGCTTCCTTGGATGCCAGAGAAATCTGCTCGGAGATATCTGCTGCCGGAATGATCTTTTCCGCCTTGGTCACATTGTAGTTTTCAATCATGATAACCTTAAGGTAAGGAGCAACTTCCGGATCGTTCAGGGTCAGCTCCTGCAGGCAGAGGATCAGATGGATAATATCCTTTGCAATGACGTAGGCAGGCGCGGCCTTTGCTCCGAATATCATAGTAATGGGACGGTGCGGCAGATGGCCTTTTTTGATTTCCTGATACCAGTAGATTGCAGAAAGGGCATTCATCTGCTGGCGCTTGTACTCATGCAGACGTTTGACCTGTACGTCAAAGACAGATCTGGGATCAATATCCAGGTTCTGTGTCTCATAGAGATAGCGGGCAAGCTTTCTCTTGTTGTGATGGCGGATGCTGCCCATCTTGTAGAGAACGTCCGGATCTTCTGTATAATCCATGAGTTTCTCCAGTTCCATGGCATCCTTCTTGAAGCCGTCTCCGATCAGGGATTCCAGATAAGCGGTCAGACGGTGATTGGAGCTTACCAGCCAGCGGCGGAAGGTAATGCCGTTGGTCTTGTTATTGAATTTTTCCGGATAAAGCTTATAGAAATTCTTGAGCTCGGATTCTTCCAGGATTTCGGTATGGAGGGCAGCTACGCCATTGACGGAGAAGCCGTAGTGAATATCCATATGGGCCATATGGACGCGGTTATCCTTGTCAATGATATAGGTAGATTCATCATCCGTAAGCTTTCTTACCTTCTCATCAAGTTTTTTAATGATGGGCAAAAGATGGGGAACGACCTCCTCCATGTAGTCCATGGGCCATTTTTCCAGGGCTTCCGCAAGGATTGTGTGGTTGGTATAAGCGCAGGTCCTGGATACAATATCTGCTGCTTCATCGAAGCTCAGGCCTCTTGCAGTCAGCAGACGGATCAGTTCCGGAATGACCATGGAAGGATGGGTATCGTTAATCTGAATAACGACTGCTTCGTCCAGGTGATGAAGGTCCACACCTCTCTCATCCGCTTCTTTCAGGATGAGCTGGGCTGCGTTGCTGACCATAAAGTACTGCTGATAGATACGGAGCAGGCGGCCATCCCGGTCCGAATCGTCCGGATAAAGGAAGAGGGTCAGATTCTTCTGGATATTTCTCTTGTCAAAGTTAATGCTGTCATTTTCAACCAGGGTATTGTCTACGGAATCCAGATCAAAAAGATGAAGGCGGTTGCAGCCCTCGGTCTGATAGCCGGGGATGTCAATATCATAAAGCGTGGAATGAACTGTAAATTTGCCGAACGGAACATCAAAGCCGATATTGGTACGGTCTTCCCAGGACAGGCGGTTGATCCATGGATTCTCCACTTCATGCTGCTTATGATTCAGAAACTCCTGACGGAAAAGGCCGAAATGATAATTTAATCCTACGCCATCGCCCGGCAGTCCCAGCGTCGCGATTGAATCCAGGAAGCAGGCAGCTAGTCTGCCCAGACCGCCATTGCCAAGAGATGGCTCCATCTCCAGGTCTTCGATATCGGCAACTTCCAGCTGATGTTTCTTCAGGGCACGGTTGACTTCATCGTAAAGTCCAAGATTGATCAGGTTATTCGAAAGGAGCTTGCCAATCAGAAATTCAGCGGAAATATAATAGAGGCGCCTTTTTCCCTGAATACGCGGTCTCTTCCCCATTTCCTGCTTGACGATAAGCATCAGTGCTTCAAACACTTCATTCTTCGTGCAGTTATCCAGATTTCTGCCGAATCTTTCCTTGAGGATATTCTCCAGTCTTTCTTCCATATTTTTTCAAAAATCCTTTCTTTGATGACTGTCAGCCGGGCTTATCTGCAATCATTGCTTGATCGGCCTCTCGCCTGCTGTAAGATATTTTTTCAAGATTCTGAACAGGGAATCTCATTTGAACTCAGCGGTTCTTTTTATTTTCCGTACGGAATCCCTTACCTTGAGCCGTGCGTCGTAAATCAGTTTCTCGTGTGCATCTTCCCCGCGAATCTGCTTCATCAGAAGATCCATGGAAGATTTTGCCATCTGTTCCGCAGGCTGTACCATGGTCGTCAGCGGCGGAATCATGTACTTCGTCAGCGGAATTCCGTCAAATCCCATGACCGAATAATCGTCCGGAACCTTCTTGCCTGCGTCATCGACCGCTTTGTATACGCCCACCGCCATCCGGTCTGAAATGGCATAAAAGGCAGTGAACTTTTTTCCCGACTTAAGGATCCTGCTAGCCAGCTGATAGCCGCACTCTTCCGTGTAGGAATCCTGATTGGCAGGCGTGTAGCATACCAGTTCCGGATCATAAGGGATATTTGCGTCTTCCAGCGCTCTCTTATAGCCGGAAAATCTCAGACGGGCAACCGTCGTATCGTCCTCATGTCCGGTAATAAAAGCGATTCTTTCATGTCCCTGCGAGATCAGGTAATTGGCTGCCCGATAGCTCTCTTTCTCATCATCAATAGTGACGGACGGTGAAGAAATGCTGCTGCGTTCCACTTCTACCGCGACAGAGCAAAGGACAAAGGGAATGGGAATATTCTGCAGATCGGCATCCGGATATTCCATACGTCCCCCAAGAAAAACGATTCCCTTCAGTCTCTTTTCTTTTGCCAGCTGCATGGCAACCGTAGCCGCGTCATCTTCTTCCCGGAGAGCCTGAAGCTGGAAGGTATAGCCTTCCTTCTTCATTTCACTCTCAAAGAGCGCCATCAGTCCCTGAAAGAAGGGGTTGTTGATTCCTTTGATCAGAAGCCCGATCGTATTGGATTCCACCATCTTCAGATTGCGTGCGCTGTTATTTGGAATATAGTGGAACTTATTAACGACCTCCAGGACGCGTTCCTTGGTCTTCTCATTGATGCCCGGATCATTGTTCATGGCACGCGAAACGGTGCTGATGCTGACGTTGCATAATTTCGCTATATCTTTTATTGTCAGGTCCGCCATTTAGATTTCTCCCTCTGAAATATGTCCGCTCTGCCTGTTCTCTTTATCCTTCGAATGAACCGTTCTCAAATTATATCAAGTAACCTTCTGATTAAAAATGACTTCGTGTCATTTTTTATCGTCATTTTATTATAACATATTCCCGATCAAATTTGGAAACGTTTCCATTTATATTTAAGAGAAATGCCTGCCGTACAGCTTTCAAATCAGACTGTTCTGTAAACTGCCCGGCAGGCATTATCGCAGGAACTCAAGGAGGGGTAACGTTCCAGCAGATATTTTTCTCTTATTCTTTCTTCAGAATTTTTCTCTTAAAGAAGTTATTTCTTGCGGCCGTAAGTAGAGGTAAGGCGGAGGATCCGTCCGCTAAGCCTGTCGTCATCAGAGCCTTCTCTCATTCTCCAGACCCAGTTTCCGCCCAGTGTAGATGGTCTGTTGATTCTGGCTTCATTGCCCAGGCCAAGATAGTCCTGCATGGGAATGATGCAGGTATCTGCTACAGACCCCTGAGCCATACGGATCATTTTCCCGGCAAGATGCTTCGGGTTCTTATCATGGTCGTCCAGGTAACGCTGAAGAGCTTTCCGGTCCTCTTTGTTCAGGCCCCGGATCCATCCGACTAAGGTTTCATTATCGTGAGTTCCGGTGTAAACGACGCAATTGCGGTCATAATTATGTGGCAGATAAAGATTGGCGCCGCCTGTGTCTCTGGAGTCAAAAGCAAACTCCAGAACCTTCATATTGGGAAATCCCGTGTCCTTCACCAGCTTGCGGACAGAATCCGTAATGAAGCCCAGGTCTTCGACCAAAATGCGGATTTCTCCAATCTCTTCTTTTGCTTTGTTAAAAAGATCGATTCCCGGTCCCTTGACCCACTTACCTTTCACTGCATTGACAGATCCCGCAGGGATGCTGTAATACTCATCCAGCCCCCGGAAATGGTCGACGCGGATCACGTCATAAAGTTCCATGCTGCGGCGGATTCTCTGAATCCACCAGCTATAGCCGTCTTCTTTCTGTTTTTCCCAATCATAGAGCGGATTGCCCCAGAGCTGGCCTTCCGGCGCAAAACCGTCAGGCGGGCATCCGGCTACTCCGGTTGGTCGATTCTCTTCATCAACCTGGAAAAGTCCGGGATTGCACCAGAAATCCGCGCTGTCATAGGCAACATAAATCGGGATATCTCCGATAATGTCAATACCTTTCTTATTGGCGTACTTTTTCAGTTTGAAATATTCCCGGTTAAATTCATACTGAAGGTACTGATAAAAAAGGATATCCTCTTTATATTTCTCCTCAGCCTCTTTTATTGCCTCCGGTTTCCGGTCTCTGAGTTCGCTGTCCCATTCGGTAAAGCTTCTGCCTCCGTGGGCATCCTTAAGAGCCATGAAAAGGGAATAGTTGTAAATCCAGAGCTTATCCCCTTCCCTGAATTTTTGAAATTCCTCATTTTCCTCAATTTTGCTCCTGGCAAATGCTTTACGTAGAAGTGGAAAACGATTCTTATATAATTTACCGTAGTCGATACAATCCGGATCTGAACCCAAATCAGCCTTTTTGCATTCTTCTTCTGTCAGCAGGTCCTGACGAATCAGCTCTTCGAGGCTGATAAAGTAGGGATTTCCCGCAAAGGTCGAAAAAGACTGATAAGGAGAGTCCCCGTAGCTGGTAGGTCCCAGAGGCAGGATCTGCCAGAAGGACTGGCCGGCTGCCTCCAGAAAATCTACAAATTCATATGCTTCCTTGGAAAAACATCCAATCCCGTATGGTCCGGGGAGGCTGAAGACCGGCATTAAAATACCGCTTTGTCTCATGTTTTTTCTCCTGCACTAAAACAATTATTAACAGTTCGAGATAAACCACGGCTTTCTTCGTGCTTTGCACTCCCGAAAGCCTGCAGACATACGCATTGCTACGCTGCTTATGCTTCTCTCCTTGCTCATGTCCGTTACGCTGCCATGAGTCCGGCCTTTCCGGAAAGTATACTTTCCAAAAGTCTGTCCTCAGGCAGTTGTTTATCGCTCACCCCTTGACTGCTCCTGCGGTTACACCGCTGATGATGTACTTCTGGCAGGTCAGGTAGAAAATAACGACCGGAATGATTGAGAAGGTGATGAGTGCCATGGTAGCGCCCATGTCGACCTGACCGTAGCTTCCCTGCAGATACTGGATATGGATCGGGATGGTCCGGTATTTATTGATATCCAGTACCAGGTAAGGCAGAAGGTAATCGTTCCATACCCACATGATCTCCAGAATACCTACAGAGATCAGAGTCGGTTTCATCATCGGAAGAACAACAAGGAAGAAGGTCTTGATGGGGCCTGCTCCGTCGATTGCCGCAGCTTCCTCAATTTCCAGTGGGATGCCGCGTACAAAACCGGCAAACATGAAGACTGCCAGGCCTGCTCCGAAGCCCAGGTAAACAATCGGGATGGTCCACGGCGTGTTCAGCTTCAGCTGGTCAGCTGTTCTGGACAGCGTATACATAACCATCTGGAAAGGAACGATCATGGAGAATACGCAGAGGTAGTAAACGATCTTGGAAAAGACGCTTCCTACACGTGCGACATACCATGCTGTCATGGATGTGCAGATCAGAATCAGCGCTACGGAAAGTATTGTGATCACCGCGCTGTAAAGGACTGCCTTGGGGAAAGGATAGTTTCCGAAGGTCATACCCTTGATATAATTGCGCCATCCAACGAAGGTGTCCCCCTGGGGAATGGAAAAGGTCTGCAGGCTGACTGCGGTATTGGATTTAAACGAGTTCATAAGAACGATGACTACCGGCAGAAGGTATACGACGGAAATAATCGTAAAGACGATAGTCAGCGCGTTTTTCTTCTTTTTATCACCAGCAAGCTGGTTACTGCTCTTTTCCCTGGCCATTACTGCTGTACCTCCTTGTCACGCGTAGATCTCAACTGGATCAGACTGATTGCCGCAACCAGAATGAAGAAGAGAACTGCCTTTGCCTGTCCTACACCACGGTTCTTGCCGCCGCTCTTACTGAAAGCGTTAACGATGTTGAGGGCCAGCATTTCAGTTGTTTTTACAACAGAACCGTCCGCCATGGTCTTGAAAGGACGGCCTGCCGTCAATGCAAGGTTCTGATCGAAGAGCTTGAAGCCATTGGTAAGCGTCATGAAGAGGCAGATGGTAAAGGAAGGCATCATGTTGGGAATGATGATTTTTGTCAGAGTCTGCCAGCCGGTTGCTCCGTCGATCTTTGCTGCTTCCAGATAGGATTCCGGAATTGCCTGAAGACCGGCAATGTAAATAATCATCATATAACCGATCTGCTGCCAGCAGAGCATGATGACCAGTCCCCAGAAGCCGTATTTGCTGTCCAGCAGAACGGATGTGTCCCAGTGAGCCAGGATACCGTTGAAGATCATAGACCAGATGTAGCCCAGAACGATACCTCCGATCAGGTTAGGCAGGAAGAAAACGGTACGGAAGACATCGGATCCTTTGATGCCTCTTGTCAGTGCGTAGGCAATCAGAAAGGCCAGAACGTTGATCAGAATCATGGTTACGATCGTAAACAGCGCCGTGAATCCGAATGCGTGCAGGAAGCTGCTGTCGCTGAGCGCGCTGACGTAGTTGTCAAGGCCGACGAATTTCGCGTGCTTGATAGTTTTGAATTTACAGAATGACAGGTAAATGCCCTGAATGAACGGCCACAGGAAGCCTACGCAGAAAGCCGCGAAGGTCGGCAGAAGGAAGAGCCAGAAGCACTTCTGAATGGGCCGGCGGATCAGCTTTGAGTTCAGGGATGCCGCATCTCTCATCTTACGGGATTTTTTCATGATTCATTACCCCTCTAGAAAAATCATGGATGTTGAAATATCAATACTAATTTACCTGATAAATCCCTCGAATCGCTCCGGAGGATTTATCGTAAATTTTTGGAATCGTTTTCAAAGGCTTTGAGAGAAAACGGGGCGAGCATAGGACGCCCGCCCCGCATGTTAACTCTTATTCGCTTTTTGCCTTTTTACAGCTTATGCGTTCTCGTTTGCGTACAGGGTAGCCCATCCGTCTACGAATGCGCTTACAACTGCATCCCA
>JAXJVN010000082.1:0-25519 GCA_036308545.1 Eubacterium sp.
ATACGGGTGGAGCAGGGAACACAGGCGAAACAGGCAATGCCGGCGGAACAGGGAACACAAGCGAAGCAGGCAATGCCGGCGGAACAGGGAACACAAGCGAAGCAGGCAATGCCGGCGGAACAGGGAACACAAGCGAAGCAGGCAATGCCGGTGGGGCAGGCAATACAGGCGAAGCAGGCAATGCCGGTGGAACAGGGAACACAGGCGAAACAGGCAATGCCGGTGGGGCAGGCAATACAGGCGAAACAGGTAATGCCGGTGGAACAGACAATACAGGCGAAGCAGGCAATGCCGGTGGAACAGGGAACACAGGCGAAACAGGCAATGCCGGTGGGGTAGGCAATACAGGCGAAACAGGTAATGCCGGTGGAATAGGCACTACGGGCGAAGAAGGCGGCAACGGTAAGAAAGGTAAAGAGCCACCTGAAATGGTTAAAGAGACTGCTGCCAACCTGACAGTACAGAACGGAAAAAATACAGTAACACTCGCCGTGGCTAAACGGATTATTCCGCATAATACTTTGCTGACAGCGACTTCTGCCCATGCAGTTCTGACAGACCAGGAAATCATGACATCTGGGTCGGAGGACGATAATTCAGGAAGTATAAATCTGTCCGGTTCGGATCTTTATTCTCCGTCTGCCCAGATGAGCGCAGAGGAGATTGCCGGCGCAAAAAAGGACGAAAGCAGCAAGCTGGAAAGTCTGGATCTTGACTTAAGAGAAGAGAAGATTCATCTTGCAGAGGCACAGAAGAAAGTGGATGCAGGGAAAGCGGTTGCTGCTTTCGATGGTGTCGTAACGCATGTAGGAGATCTCAAGAATCCGTCGTCTGACGGTACGCCATTCCTGACTATTTCTTCGACCGGAGGACAGTTTATCAAAACCGCGATCCCGGAAGATAAGTATGGAGAAATAAAGGAAGGCGATGATTTAAGCCTTATGTCTTTCAGTACAGGAGAGAGTGCTGACGCTACGGTAACTTCCATTTCTCCTTATCCGGATACGTCCGGCATGTTTGATGATGGAGATGGCGCTACCATGTACCCTGTTCTGGCAGAAGTTTCGGGTGGAGTGAATTTTTCATCAACCGATACTTTGCAGGTAACCCTGATACCGAGCGATTCGATGACCGGGGATTATTCCGGGGAAGTTATGGACGGCGGAGAATCCATCGTGTCCGGAACATCAGGAGAGATGGAATCTATCGTATCCGGAACTTCGCAAGAGATGGAATCCATCGTGTCGGGAACATCAGGAGATATGGAATCCGTCATATCCGGAACTTCGGAAGATGGCTCTACGATAGATGAGGGAAATGCAGATATGGAAGGAATGGATGGAAATTCCGAACCCTTCTATCTGAACCAGGCCTTCGTGCGTACAGATGACGGACAGCCTTACGTCTATGCCCGCAATGACAAGGGCAGACTGGAGAAGAGGACTGTTACCCTTGGCAAATACGGGGAGTCTTCCTGGCAGATACTTGGCGGCCTCACAATGAATGATTACATCGCCTTCCCTTATGGCAATGATGTAAAAGAAGGGGCAAAAACAATCGAGGGCACCATCAGTGATCTTTATTCGTGATACAAGAGGGATGAAACCATGATTGAAAATTTTCGATTTGCTTTTCGAGGAATCTGGGGTCATAAGATGAGATCCTTCCTGACCATGCTGGGAGTAATCATCGGAATCGCCTCCATTATAGCCATCGTATCGACTATAAAAGGAACAAATGAACAGATTATGCAGAGCCTGATCGGGGCCGGCAATAATAACGTAACGGTTACCTTAAAGCAGGGCGGCGATACCTACTGGATGGATAATGGGCTGCCGGATGGTGTGCCTCCCATGAGTGATGATCAGAAAGAACGGATTCGGGAACTTGACGGTGCAGAGGATGCTTCCTTCTATTATTCCAGGTCCTATGTCTATGGAATCAAGGCAGGGGAAGAGACCATCAATTCAGCAAGTATTCTGGGAGTAGACAGCCATTACCTGACAACTGCTGGCTATAAGGTTTATCAGGGCAGAAATTTTGCAGACAGCGATTATGAGAAAAACCGCAAGGTCCTCCTTTTGGACAAGGTTTCACAGAGGAGTCTGTTCCCGACCGGCGATGCATTGGGTCAGACGGTGGAAATCCAGGGAGAACCCTTTACGGTAATTGGCCTGATCAAAAGAGATCCGGAGCCGACCCTGAACATTCAGTCCATAACAGATTACGATCTCTATCAGCAGAACAGCCAGGGGCTCTTGCTTCTTCCGGATGCATGCTGGCCGATCCTGTTCTCTTTCGACGAACCGGAGAACTGTGCTGTTCGGGCAGCTACGATCGACGGCATGAAGACGATCGGCAAGGATACGGAAGCCATCATGAATGAAGCGGTTACCAATCAGAACGACGTCAAATACCAGGCGGACGATCTGCTTGAGAAAGCAGAAAATAAACAGGCCCTTAGCCAGTCCACCAACATGCTGCTCCTATGGGTTGCCAGTATCGCTCTTCTGGTCGGAGGAATCGGCGTCATGAACATCATGCTCGTTTCCGTAACGGAAAGAACCAGCGAGATTGGCCTCAAGAAAGCGCTAGGAGCAAGAAAGCGCACCATTCGCGCCCAGTTCCTGACTGAATCCGCCATGCTGACAGGAATCGGAGGCATTCTTGGTGTTATTGCCGGTATTATTCTGGCTCTGGTCATTTCAAAAACGACCGGAACGGCAGTTGCCATCAGCATTCCGGCTATTATACTCGGCGTTGCCTTCTCCATGGTGATCGGTATTGTTTTTGGACTGCTCCCGGCCAGCCGGGCATCCAACCTGAACCCGATTGACGCTCTCCGAAGGGAATGATAGAGGCTCTTGAAAAAAACTTTAATATCCATCATTATAGGAATAGGGGGAACAAGGAGACCGGGACACAGGCTCTTTTGAATTTTCATACAGGGAGTATAAATCATGAAGAAAAAAATAATGACACTTGTTCTTGCATCTTTGCTGTTTGCAGGATGCGGAAGCACGGCTGCGAATACAAAATCGGATGCCGGAGAGCAGCAGACGGCAGGTGTAAGTACCGCATCGGAATCAGCATCCGAATCAGACACGGAAGACGAGGCGGTTTCCGAATCGTCAGCAGAGGAAAAGAATGAGCCGGAGACCATATCGTCTGCCGCATCCTCTGTTTCGACCTCGACTGAAGCACTGCAGGCAGAAGAAAGTACTTCTGAATCAAATACCGAGGGGACAGAAGAGAAGGGTGCTGACGGGCTGAAAGCAATTCTGGCTGACATTGAATCAAGTGTTCAGCCGGGAACAGCAGGGGCTTCCCTGAAGACAGCGAAAGCTGCGGCAGCTCTGATGGATTTCTGCTATACAACGGAACTGACAGAACAGGAGCTTACTGACGCAGCCGAAGCATACGATGAGGCGGCGGATGATCCGGAACTCCTTCTGGAACAAATGGACTCTGTTGAAAGAATGGTTCAAAGCTTTAAAGATGGAACGGGCGAAGGCGCATTGGAGGATTCAGGAGCAGAAAGCAGCTACCCATGGGACGATGCGGCCTATCAGAAGGAAGCAGCTGTCCAGGCACCTTTCAGAATAAAGTAATAGAAAGGCAGGTAGGGCACTATGAATATCTTGTTTTTTCTGACGCCGAAAAGTGAGGTCGCCTATACAACGGAAACCGATACCATGACCCAGCTCATGGCCTTGATGGACGAAAGAAAGTTTACGGCCATTCCGGTACTGAATCCGGATGGAATCTATGTAGGAACGGTAACGGAAGGGGACTTGCTTCGCCAGGTTTACTCCTGGGACGAATGGAAGCCGAGAGATGCTGAGAAAGTCAAGGTGGCCCATATCAGCCGCCGCCGTGAGATTAAAGCAGTTCGGGCGAATTCGGACATGGAAGACCTGATCCAGACAGCTATGCAGCAGAATTTTGTACCGGTTACGGACGACGACGGCGTTTTTATCGGAATCATTACCAGAAAGTCCATCATCGGTTATTGCTATGAGCACAGCAGCCTGAAAGATGGAGACAGCGAATAACGAAAAGGCAAACTGAGAAAATCCTCCGGGACTAAAAAAATCAGAGAGCGAAAACCAAGAGCAATCTTGACATTGATGCGGGAATCGCATACATTTTTATCCGGCAGAGAATGCTTTTCTGCCGGATATTATCTTTTACGCGAGCATGGAGAATAATTTATGAAGAAAATTATCGATCAGCTTACAGCCGAAATGGAAGCGGCATTTGAGGCAGCAGGTTATGACAGGTCCTATGGAGTGATTTCCCTGTCAAAACGTCCTGACCTCTGTGAATACCAGTGCAATGGGGCTATGCCTGCCCGGGCAAGGTATGGGGGTGCGCCTATCACGATTGCAGAGAATGTAGCGGCAAAGCTGCAGGATTCGGAAATTCTGGAGAGCGCGGAAGCTGTCAAACCCGGCTTCATTAATCTGAAGCTTTCAGAAAACTACATCGCTGAGTATCTGAGTCAGATGTCAGATGATCCGGAACTGGCAGTGGAGAAGGCCGCGAAGCCGGAGACCATCGTCATTGATTACGGCGGTCCCAATGTGGCAAAGCCTCTCCACGTCGGTCATTTAAGATCTGCCATCATCGGCGAGAGCGTCAAGCGAATGGGCCGTAGAATGGGCAATAAGGTGATCGGTGACATTCATATGGGCGACTGGGGCCTGCAGATGGGCCTGATCATCGCCCTTATGTCCGAACGCAAACCGGAACTGCCTTATTTTGACCCGGATTATACAGGTGCGTATCCGGCGGAAGCTCCCTTTACCATCAGCGAGCTGGAGGAAATCTATCCGGCAGCCAGCGCACGCTCCAAGGAAGATGAAGAATTCCATAAAAAGGCCCTGCAGTGCACCCATGATCTGCAGGAGAAGCGCAGGGGCTACTATGCCCTCTGGCAGAAGATCATGGAGATTTCCACAGCTGACCTTAAGAAAAACTACGCGAAGCTGAACGTCAGCTTTGAACTCTGGAAGGCGGAGTCCGATGCCCAGCCTTATATTCCCGGCATGCTGAAGAAAATCGCAGACCAGGGACTTTCCTATGAGGACCAGGGCGCCGTTATCGTGGACGTAAAAGAAGAAAGCGATACGAAGGAGATTCCGCCCTGTATTCTTTTAAAATCAGACGGAGCCTCTCTTTATACGACTACAGACCTTGCTACCATCGTTGACCGTATGGAAAGCATCCATCCGGATGAAATCCTCTATGTCGTCGATAAGCGTCAGGAACTTCACTTCATTCAGGTTTTCCGTACCGCACGCAAGGCAGGACTGGTAGATGCGGATACCCAGCTGACCTTCCTGGGCTTCGGCACGATGAACGGCAGGGATGGCAAGCCCTTCAAGACCAGGGAAGGCGGCGTCATGCGCCTGGAAAACCTGATCAAAGAAATCAATGACGAAATGTACCGCAAGATTGTCGAGAATAAAAGCGTCAAGGATACCGAAGATGCCAGAAAGACTGCTGAGATCGTAGGGCTTTCCGCCATAAAATATGGTGACCTTTCCAACCAGGCATCCAAGGATTACATTTTCGACGTAGACCGCTTCACTTCCTTCGAAGGCAACACCGGTCCCTATATCCTCTATACCATCGTCCGGATCAAATCCATCCTGGCACGTTTCACGGAAGAAGGAGGAACCGTCGGTCAGACTATCCTTGCGGCACAGAGCCCGGAAGAAAAAGACCTGCAGCTCATGCTGGCCCGCTATAACGGTGCCATGGAAGGCGCCTGGGCGGAACGCGCACCTCACAAGATCTGCGCTTACATCTATGAGCTCTCCAACGACTTTAACCGTTTCTATCACGAAACCCATATCCTGACAGAAGAAGATCAGGAAAAGAAGAACTCCTGGATCGCCCTCCTCGACCTGACCCGAAAAGTCCTTGAAGACGCGATTGATGTATTAGGCTTTTCTTCTCCTGATCGCATGTGAGCGTATAAGCTATCGCTGATAACAAAAGGCGCTGCGCGACTTCGGTGTGCTTGCACATCTGTCTTTGATATTACGAAAGGGACGGACATGAATAAACTTATCTTATTTGACCTTGACGGTACGCTGACGGAGTCTGCCCCCGGCATTACAGCCTGTGTCGCCTATGCTTTTCAGGAACTAGGCTATCCCGCATGCAGCCGAAAAGAGCGTCAGTCCTTTGTCGGCCCGCCTCTTCATCAGCAGTTCAAGGATTTCCTTGGCGTAGATGACGCAGCGGCGGCAAAGCTTGTTCAGACCTTCCGCGTTCGCTATGAGGAGAAGGGCTGGGCGGAGAACAGCGTTTACGCCGGAATTCCGGAAATGCTTGAGAAGCTTAAAAGTGCGGGACATACCCTTGCAGTAGCGACCTCCAAGCCGGAGTTTCTGGCAAAAAAGATTGTGGCGCATTTCGGACTGGCTCCATACTTCGACTATCTGGTCGGCGCAACGCCGGATGACAAGACGCTGGTCAATAAGCCGGACATTATCAATGTCATCCTGAAACAGGCGGAACGATGTGAGGACCGATCTGACGTTTTTATGGTCGGTGACCGCAGCTATGACATCATAGGCGCAAAGAAATGCGGAATCAAAGGAATCGGTGTCCTTTATGGATACGGGAGCAGAGAAGAACTGGAGGCTGCGGGAGCGGATGCCCTTGCGGAGACAGTCGGAGATCTGACACGCCTGCTGAAGGAATAAGCTGCTGCTTCCCAAAATCCGCTTTCAAAAACTCGAGAAGGAACAGACCCGGCTGCTGCCGAAAAGATTCGGCTGACGCCCGGGACAATGTTCAAATAATGACGGAATCCCGGAAATTGCATATAAGATTGCATCCGGGATTTCGTTGACTTCTGATTTAGAAAATTGAGACGAAGAATTTAAAGCCAAAGGGACAGGCTTCATAAAGTGGGCTTCATAAATTGGGCTTAATAAAGTGACGGTTACTTTGTGCTGACTTTGTGCTGATTAGCGGGAAGAGTGAAATGAAAAAGAAAATCTGGGACGTCCTTTATCCGGCTGTGTTCTTTTACATGGCTATGATTGCGGCATCTATTCTTGGTATGATCCTCGCTGGGAAGATAACCGGCATCTATGAGGAAGATGCCTCGGGGCTTCTGAACAGTGTGAAAGGTCTTCCTCTTCTGGTCAGTATGGGAGCTTACCTCTTCACTTTTCTGATGCTCTGCAAAACATATAAGAAGGACGACCTTCGCTTTGGGTCAGACCGGCAGGCATCATCGTTTCCGGATCTGTTCTGGTCAGCCCTTTTCGTAACCGGAGCAGGATTTCTCTGGAGTTCCCTGATCCGGGCATGCGGCCTTACGAAAATCTTTTCGTACTATGAGACGAACGCCGCTTCTGCTTTCGAAGGGCAGAATCCTTTGCTTCTGATCACTGCGACAGTCATAACCGGTCCTGCTGCAGAAGAGCTGGTTTTCCGGGGGATGATCTTCAGAAGGGCAAAGGGGAATTTCGGAAAACGATGGGCTGTCGCATGGTCTGCCATTTTGTTTGGCCTCTATCACGGCAACATGGTCCAGTTTATTTATGCCGGAGGGCTTGGCATTCTGCTGGCGCTCTTATATGACCGTTACAGGAGTCTTCTGCTCGTCATCCTATGCCATATGTGCGTGAACCTCTGGGCGATTTTTGTACCTGAAGTCCTTGAAGCAGCTGCCGGAGTCGGAAGAAGAACAGAATCACTTGTTTATCTGCTGCATGCTGCGGCCCTTGTACTTTCTGCTTTTGTACTTTTCCGCAGGAATAAAAAAATGCAGATGCAGGGAAATGGATGAGTTGAATAGAAATGACATGAAGAAACATGACAGGAATGGAAGCTGCGATGGAGAAAGAAATCGATAATCTGACCAAACAAAGGCTGGAAAAACTTGCTCCCGCTATCCGGGAGAAAATCCGCATCTTATACCGGTCACTGGATGCGAAGCTGGGCCTTGCGGGAGCGAAGCTTCCCATTTGGTTCCGCTGGGATACAGAAGCCCTTGGAGCTTATGTACCTGAAGGGGAGGATGTTCCGGAACATTTTGCTTTTTCGCTGGGTTTTCTGGGCTACACAGAAGGTTCTCTGTCTGCCGAGGACAAGAAAGACCTCTTTCTACATGAATATGCCCATTATATGACCCATCATATGGAAATACCAAAGAGCTATCGCTTTCAGGGAGGAGCCCATGGCAGTGCGTGGAAATACTGCTGTTCATTGATCGGCGCTGCGCCTTCAGAAGTGCACCGCACCGGCATGGGAAAAGAGAAGCATGATTACAGCAGGGAACTGCGAAATCCCATCAATGACCGCTATGCGGGGGAACGTGATATACACAGGCGGGAACAGGAATACCGTGCCGTCAAAAACCGGATTATCCGCTACAGTGAGGGGGAGCGGATCGAACATCCTAAATTCGGCGACGGCATTATTGAAAAAATCGAACAGACGCAGAATTCTGTCCGCCTTCATATCCGGTTTGGAAAAGAAATAAAAAAAATAGATCAAAAATGGCTTGACAGAACGAGGTATAAGAGAAGAGGATAGTACTTGTTATGGTAAACGTATTTTTTTGACAATGTACTTAACCCGGGACCTCTTAAAAGAATATGAAGAATGATTTGCTGAATAAAATAGCAGAGAATAAAATGAGAATTCTTGCAGCCGGCGTAATCGTCGCTGCAATTATTGTGATAGCTGTGATCGTAACGGGAAAAAAGCCGGACCAGGAGTCAGAAGCAGGCCGGGAATACCTGGAAAGCCTGGAAGTTCAGAGTACTTCTCAGGCAGAAAATGAAATCCGGGAGGCAAAGCAGGCAAAAATCGACGCAAACCGGGAGCAGCTGATCAGCCAGCTGGAGGACGGAACGATAGACGT
Organism: Eubacterium sp.; assembly: GCA_036308545.1. Lineage (GTDB taxonomy): Bacteria > Bacillota > Clostridia > Lachnospirales > Lachnospiraceae > Bilifractor. Next base: position 8,900 of record JAXJVN010000082.1, read on the forward strand.
CTGGTCTCAGTTTGACGACTACGTTGTCATGGGAGATTCCAGGGCGGTCGGTTTTTCTTACTTTGGCTTCCTGCCTGAGGACCGGGTCCTGGCAGAAGGCGGTGCGACTATTAGAAATATCGAAGGGTATATGGATACTCTTAAAGCTTTGAATCCGACCCATATTTTCTTATGCTACGGGTTAAATGATATTTCAATCGGCTTCTGGCAGACGGCGGATGACTACTGTGCGGAATATATGTCCATCATTCAGGACCTGAAAACGCAGTTTCCAAATGCGACCATTTATGTGAACTCGGCAATCCTGGCCATAGATCCGGCATTTGCCAAGGCTGAGATCTGGCGCAGCATTCCGGACTGGAACCAGGTTCTGAAGGAGACGTGCGCAGCAAATTCCGTTCCTTTTGTAGACAATCAGGAGATCTGTGAGGAGCATTCGGACCTTCATGATCCGGACGGAATTCATGTACAGAGGGAATTTTATCCATATTGGGCGATCAATATGATCATGGCTCAGTATGGAGTAGAAAATGAGGAGGAGTCGGATGGATAAGGCAGAACGAACAGCCGGGGGGACGCCTTCGGAGCCGGTACAGGGAACCGCGGAAAAAAAGCAGGAGTTCCCTTTCGCGAAAAAAGTAAAATTACCGGAATTCCATCTTCCGAAAAGAGAAGCAAAACCGGATTTCAGCCTGCCGGCAGGGGAAAGAGGACTGCGGTTTTATATCCGTGAAGTGATAAAATGGGCAATTTTTCTCCTGGTCGCGGTTTTCTGCATAAGAAGCCTGGCATCAGGCAAGGTAAGCAGCGCCGATTTCCAGGATGTGTCGAAAGCAGTTCTTGGCGCGGCTGATCTCTCTGAAATGCAGGAAGGAGACGGACAGCTTGTACGCAGATTTTACCGCCTGACGCCGGATGAATTTAAGGGGGTCACCCTTATGTATCCGGTAGACAATATGAAGGCCCAGGAAATTTTCCTGGTCGAACTCTCTGATACCGCACAGCAGGATGCGGTTGTAAAAGCTATAAATGACCGGATCGATACGCAGAAAAAAAGTTTCAAGGGTTATGGCGTCAGCCAGTACGAGATGCTGGAGAAAAGCATTGTCGACGTTCAGGGAAACTATATTTTATTTGTATCTGCCGATGATCCTGAGAAAGTCGATCAGGCTTTCAAGGATGCACTGTAACCATTTGAAATTCTGCATTTTTTAAATTGCGGGATTTTATGTATTTGATTATTATTACAAACTGTGTTCCATTATCCGAGGCGGACATAACAACATGCTGAGTCTTAACAGTCTTTTTTTCATAGGTATCTTCCTTCCGGCGGTTCTGCTTTTCTATTTCCTGCTGCCGGAAAGATTCCGCAATATTGTCCTTGTGGCAGCGAGCCTTATCTTCTATGCGTGGGGAGAGGTGCCATATCTGATCGTCATGCTTTTCTCGGTCGGATTTAACTATATCGCCGGCCTGCAGATTCAGAAGGCGGCAGATGACGACGACAGCCGCACTCTGAAAATCCTGACTATAACAACCGTGGCGGCAAATCTTGCAGTTCTGGGCTTTTATAAGTACTTTGGCTTCCTGATCACCAATATCAATGCCATTTTCCGGACCAGGCTTTCTGTCCCGAACCTGCCGCTTCCGGTCGGCATCAGTTTTTTTACCTTCTCCGTTCTGTCCTATGTGCTGGACGTCCGGATGGGAAGGGCAAAGGCAGAGAAGAACCTGCTTCACTTTATCCTCTATGTGACGTTTTTCCCAAAACTGATCTCCGGACCGATTGTTCAGTATAACCGGATAAAAGACCAGCTGGCGGCCAGGAAGGTCACGAAAGTGAAAGTCGGAATGGGACTGGACCTCTTTCTGATGGGACTGATGAAGAAAATTCTGATCGCGGATAATCTCGGTACGGCTTTTCAGGATATTCTGCATATGACGGACCGTTCCGTACTGACTGCCTGGCTGGGGATGATTTTCTTCAGCCTGCAGCTTTACTTCGATTTTGGCGGTTATTCGGATATGGCAATCGGTCTGGCTAAGATTTTTGGCTTTCATTTTGATAAAAACTTCGATTACCCTTATATGTCCCACAGTATCTCTGAATTCTGGAGAAGGTGGCATATATCCCTGGGGGCCTGGTTCCGTGACTATATTTATATACCCATGGGCGGAAACCGCTGTACAGTCAGGCGGCAGGCACTGAATCTGGCAGTGGTATGGCTGCTGACCGGACTCTGGCACGGTGCTTCCTGGACCTTTATCTTCTGGGGACTCTGGCACGGCGCCCTGGTCATGCTGGAACATTTCGTACTGAAAGGAAAAATGGAAAAGGTTCCGTCGGCTCTAAGAATATTAATCACGGATGTTCTGGCGGGAATCGGCTGGGTGTTTTTCTTCTCGCCTTCTCTTAAAGGGGCTTTTGTCTATATCGGCCAGCTTTTCGGCGCAGGCGGAGCGGCAGCAGATAAGGCAGGCCTTTTCTATCTGAAAGGCAACCTGGTCCTTCTTGCGGCATCCATCCTACTCTGCACGCCGATCGTGTACAACGTCTTCCACAATATCTTTTTCACAAAAGGGAAGGTTCGCGCCGGCGTGGGGCTTGCCATTTACCTGGTCCTGTTCGGTCTCTGCATTGCGGGAATCGTAGGTTCTACCTATCAGTCCTTCCTTTACGCCGCATTCTGAGCCCGGGATAAGGCATGGAAAAAGAATTTTGAAAGAGAATCCCTCGGATATTATTTTACAAAAGAGTATGCAATCAAAAAAGCTGCAGGAAAGACCGGCAGTCTATCCATGAGATATAACAGGAAAATCAATCAGGAAGCAGAAAACATGCAGAAGGAAACATTGAAAAAAAGAAGAAAAAACAGCCCGCTCCGCTGGTTTCATAAAAAGCTGATGGCAATTCTGCCGATTGTGATCGCAGCTGTTTTTGTCCTGAACCTGGCTGTTCCGGACAGAGAATTCTCAGATAAGGAAAACCGGAATCTCGCAGCGCTGCCGAAACTTTCCGGTCAGACTATCGCTGACGGCAGTTTTTTCACCGGTTTGTCCAATTACTGGTCGGACCAGTTTTTCTTACGCGATGCCTGTATCCGGGTCCGCCTGGCGGCTCTCAAGCTGATCGGAATACGGAAATCCGGGAATATATATCTGGGCAGAGACGGCTATTTGCTCCAGGAACCCGCATTGCCGGATCAGGAAGCGCTGGATAACAGCATTCAGGCAATCAATAGCTTTACGTCTGCAAACAGCGGCGTGAATTCTTATATGCTTATGGTGCCGGGGGCGGCGTCTATCCTTGATGATAAACTTCCGGCTGACGCACCTGTCAGGGATCAGATACCGGATATCAGCCAGGTGACAGACCGGCTTCAGGGAGTAACCGTTCTGGACGCTGCATCTGCTCTTAAGGCAGAGAAAGAAGACTATATCTTCTACAGGACAGATCATCATTGGACCACCGCCGGAGCAGAAAAGGTCTACGAGGGCATAGCCGGGCAGATGGGCCTTCCGGAAACCCTGAGCGGAAGCAGCCATGTCGTATGCAAGAATTTTCAGGGAACGCTCTCTTCCGGAAGCGGCAGTGTGTCTTCCGAAGATACGATCACGGTATATCAGCCGGATGATACAGATGTGAAATGGCTGGTGACCTACCCGGATACCGGAAAGAAATCAGTCTCCTTTTTTGACAGCAGCAAGCTGGACACAAACGATAAATATGCCGTTTTTTTCGGCGGCAACCATCCACTGGTCCGGATTGAAACAACCAACCGTAACGATAAGGTCCTGCTCGTCTTCAAGGACTCTTATGCCAACTGCTTCATACCCTTCCTGGTGCCCGACTACCAGAAAATCATTATGGTAGATCCGCGTTATTACTATGACAGCTTGAGCAGCCTCATGACGACGGAAGGGGTAACAGATGTGCTTTACCTGTACAGCGCGAATACCTTCATGCAGGACAAGTCGCTGGCGGATGTGCTGGGAAGTTAAATGAAATGGTACCACCTTCCGTTGCTTCAAAACTTCGTCGCGCGGATTCCCGTGACTTCAGTCGTGGGAGGAGCGCATTATAACAATTTCACGTAGTCGTGTGATACAAACACGCGACGAAGTTTGAAGCCTCCGGCGGATGCCACGGGCACGCAGAAGAAGACGCTCCGCGTCGCGTGCCCGGGCGCAATTCCGCCAAGGCGGAATTGATTTTCAATGGCGGAAGGTGCGAGTGTTTGCAAAAGATTTTCATATAATGAAGTTGTTTGGATTTATGAAATCCAAAGAAATTTAACCGCACATTCTTCACTTGCGAAAATTAACTGCGAAAATAAGCTGTGAAACTGCGAAAATTTTTTTGAGTTTATGCTTGCATTTTGCTTTTGCTTCCCGTATAATAACATTCGTTGTACGAAATCAGTACACATTGGGCTATCGCCAAATGGTAAGGCAACGGACTCTGACTCCGTCATTTCCTGGTTCGAATCCAGGTAGCCCAGTATATGCGAAAGAGGCCGTCACGTTTGTGATGACCTCTTTTTGTTACACAGATATTTTGATGATGCTCGATAATGATGGCACTTGATTATGGAATGCCTGACCGCGGCAGCGCCTGATTATGGCAATATCCGGCATTTTCAATGATTGATTTCTTTGAAAAGGGAAAATCAGAAGGGATGTTTATGAGTTATACGTTTGACGCAAGGGTCCGTTTCAGCGAAGTAGACCATAATGGCAGGCTGACTCTGCCGGCGATTGAGGATTATCTGCAGGATACGGCGACTTTTCATGGGGAAGAGGTCGGCCACGGGGTTCGAGAGAATACGGCTGACGGAGTCGGCTGGATTGTTGCGTCTCTGCAGGCGAAGGTTTATGACTATCCTGAGATTGGCGACCATATTAAGGTGCGGACATGGGCTGCAAAGTTTTCGAGTCTGCTGGGACTGCGTGAGTTTGATATCCGGGACGCGGAGGGCAGGACTCTTCTTCTCGCCAAGTCGGAATGGCTGCTGATGGACCTCGCGGAGCACAAGCCGGTTAAGATTCCCGATGTGCAGCTGGAAGCCTATGGTCTGGATTCGGACCTTGTGATCAAGGAAAATTTAGGAAAACGCAAGATTGTTCTTCCTAAGGATGGCGGAGAGGCAGGCCGGCCTATTTCAGTTGGCGAGTATATGATCGACACAAACGGCCATGTTAATAACGGTCAATACGTGCGGCTTTCACTGGCTCTTCTGCCAAGAGACATCAAGGTGAAAGATTTCCGCCTGAATTTTAAGAAACAGGCTTACCTGGGCGACATCCTTCATCCGGTGATCCACAGACTGGAAAACGGCTGGATGGTGGCCTTGAATGACGCAGAGGGAGAACCTTTTTTCCTTGGGGAATATACTGCATAATAATGATTGTCCGGTAAATTATGCAATTTGATGAATGCGTCAGGATGGAAGCAATTCCATCATCCTATTTACAATAACAGGACATTTTTCAGTAATATTTTTCGTGATATTAGAAGTTATTGAACGGAATTACTTAAAAGGCGCCGGCAGCCCTAACCAAATGCCGGAGGAGAGAATATGCTTGAATTAGGGAAAAAACAGACGCTTCGCGTGATCAAACAGATGGATTTCGGTGTTTATCTTGCGGCGGAACCGACTGCGAAAAAGGAAGAACAGGTTCTGCTGCCTGCCAAACAGGTGCCGGCAGGTGCGGAACTGGGAACGCCCATTGAAGTTTTTCTCTATAAGGATTCTTCGGACCGACTGATTGCTACGACTAACGAGCCTCTTCTGGTCCTTGGACAGATCGCGCTTCTGAAGGTAAAGCAGACGACCCGGATCGGAGCCTTTCTGGACTGGGGACTGGAAAAAGATCTGCTGCTTCCCTTCCATGAACAGACAAGGCACGTAGAAACCGGGGAAGACGTTCTTGCGGCACTCTATGTTGACAAGAGCGGACGACTGGCAGCAACAATGAAGCTCTATCCTTACCTTTCTACAGAATCCCCCTATAAAAAAGGAGATATGGTCGAAGGTAGAGTCTATGAATACGCCCACAATTTTGGCGTCTTCGTCGCAGTGGACGATCAATACTCCGCTCTGATTCCCAAAAGAGAGGCACAGGCGAAATATAAAGCCGGCGAAGTCCTTAAGCTTCGCGTGACGCAGGTAAGAGATGACGGTAAATTGACCGTATCCGCCAGGCAGAAAGCTTATCTTCAGATGGAGCCGGATGCAGAGAAGGTCATGGAAGAAATCGAGAAGCGCGGAGGAGTTCTTCCCTTTGATGATAAAGCTGCTCCTGAAAAAATTATGGAGACCTTTGGCCTGTCCAAAGCAGCATTCAAACGCGCGGTAGGACATCTGCTCAAGGAAAGAAAAATCAGACTTGAGGATGGACACATTAATAAAAGCTGAGAGATATAATCTTGTAAAAAAAGGCTCCCTGTAAAGGGAGCTTTTTTTACGCGAGCTGTGAGCCGAACGGACATGCTTGCATGTCCACTCGGCGAGCGCCGCGATAACGAGCGAAACTCGCGAAGCGTGTTTCGACTCGTTTTACCGCCGGAAGAGGTGGATGATTGCCCGGATCATGAGGCGGATAGCCTCGAAGACGGCGAACATCAGCAGAAATCCGAATATGCCGAAGACAATATCGTTGAAGTCCATATTGCCGGTGTGGGTAATGCCCTGGCCAATCTCGATGGCGAAGGTAATGACAAGGATCACGGTGAAAACGTAGATCAGGGAAATGACCATGATGTGATCGGTTTTTGCCAGCAGGGTAAAGAGGGGATGCACCAGAAAAATCAGCAGCATGCCCAGGATACCGATGACCAGGAAATGGAGCTCCTTATCGGAGAAGTTATATTCATAAGCATCATTCAGGGTCATGATTTTATCATGTATTCTTGCAATCGCCGAAACGATGGAGTAGAGCAGAGTTTTCATTTCTTTCCTTTCTATGGAAGAACGTGCCGTATATTTGCCGAGGGAGAAAAATCCTCCCGAATATGCAGTATCATAGAATCAGACTGACAAAAAGTCAAACAGCCGTGTGAGAATCGAACTTACAGAAAAATAACGTAATGTGAAAAACAGATTCACATTTTCGATAAAAATGATATACTGAATAACAGAACGATATCTTTAAATAATGGATAGTGTAAATTTCTCTAAGACATACGGAATGATACAGGATATACTGAATAACGCAGGATATTGAGAGACAGGCATCGCAAATGCAGGGAAAGGGGTTTGACCGTGTCCTTTGTTCATTTACATACACATACCGAATACAGTCTTCTGGACGGTTCCAACAAGATCAAGGACTATGTAGCCAGAGTAAAAGAGCTGGGGATGAACGCCGCCGCGATCACGGATCATGGCGTCATGTACGGCTGCATTGATTTCTATAAAGAGTGCAGGGAACAGGGGATTAATCCAATCTTAGGATGCGAGGTTTACGTTGCCCCGGAATCCCGCTTTGACCGGGAGCCGGGAAATAATGAGGACCGTTACTTTCATCTCATCCTTCTTGCCGAGAACAATACCGGTTATCAGAATCTGATCAAAATTGTATCCAAGGGGTTCGTGGATGGTTTTTATTATAAACCGCGCGTGGACAAGGAAGTTCTCCGTGAGTTTCACGAAGGGATTATCGCGTCCAGTGCCTGTCTGGCAGGGGAAGTGGCAAAAAAACTGACCCGCAATCAATATGAAGAAGCCAAACAAGCGGCTCTGGAATATCAGGATATCTTCGGCAAGGGGAACTTTTTCCTGGAACTGCAGGATCACGGGATTCCGGCCCAGAAGATGATCAATCCCATGCTGGTCCGCATGTCTCATGAGACAGGCATTGACCTGATCTGTACCAACGACTGCCACTATACCAGGGCGGAGGACTGGGAAGCACATGATGTGCTGCTCTGTATCCAGACGGCAAAGAAAGTCCAGGATACGGACCGTCTCCGTTACGAAGGAGGGCAGTACTATGTCAAGTCGGAAGCGGAGATGGCAGCGCTGTTCTCTTATGCTCCGCAAGCTTTGAAAAATACGCAGAAGATTGCGGACCGCTGTCATGTGGAAATTGAATTCCATAACCTGAAACTGCCGAAATTCGAAGTGCCGGAAGGCTATACTTCCTGGACTTACCTCTGCGAGCTCTGCCAGAAAGGCTTGGAAGAACATTATCATCCGGTTACGAAAGAAATCCAGGACCGCCTGGATTATGAGCTTGACGTGATCCGTAAGATGGGATATGTCGATTACTTCCTGATCGTATGGGATTATGTGCATTTTGCCAAGCAGCACGGCATTATGGTAGGACCCGGACGAGGCAGCGCGGCAGGTTCCATTGTATCCTATACCCTGGATATTACGGAACTGGATCCCTTGAAGTATAATCTGCTCTTCGAGCGGTTCCTGAATCCGGAACGGGTATCCATGCCTGATATAGACGTGGACTTTGAATTTGAAGGACGTCAGGATGTCATTGATTATGTGGTCAGAAAATACGGCACAGACCGCGTCGTTCAGATCATAACGTTCGGTACGCTGCAGGCGCGCGGCGTCATCCGTGACGTCGGCCGCGTGCTGGATTTTCCTTATGCAAGAACCGACCAGATAGCAAAAATGGTTCCACAGGAGCTTGGAATCACCCTGGATAAGGCATTGGATAAGAATCCGGAACTCAGGAAAGTCTACGACGAAGATGCCGAGGTCCGCAGTCTGATCGATATGGCAAGGAAACTTGAGGGACTTCCGCGCAATACGTCCATGCATGCAGCGGGTGTAGTAATTTCTTCCAAATCGGTAGACGAGTTCGTACCCCTTTCCCGCGCAGCGGATGGCACGATTACGACCCAGTTCGTAGCACCGACGCTGGAAGAACTCGGACTTTTAAAAATGGACTTTCTGGGACTGCGTACCCTGAACGTGATCCAGAACGCCTGCCGCCTGGCGGAACATGATTTTGACGTAAAGATCAATTTGTCCGCGATTGACTACAATGATCCCAAGGTCATGGGCATGATCGGGGCGGGCAAATGCGAGGGAGTCTTCCAGCTTGAGTCAGCCGGAATGAAATCCTTCATGACAGAACTGAAACCCAGTACGCTGGAGGATATTGTAGCGGGCGTCGCTCTTTATCGTCCGGGTCCCATGGACTTTATCCCCGATTACATCAAGGGAAAGAACCATCCGGAGCTGGTCACCTATGACTGCATGGAGCTGGAACCAATTCTGGAACCGACTTACGGCTGTATCGTATACCAGGAGCAGGTCATGCAGATCGTGCGCGACCTGGCAGGCTATTCCTATGGCGGTTCTGACGTCCTTCGGCGTGCCATGTCCAAGAAGAAGGAGCATGTCATGCAGGAAGAGCGGAGGAGCTTCGTCTACGGAGATCCTTCCCGCAATATACCGGGCTGCATTGCCAAGGGCATCGATGAAAGGGTCGCCAACCATATCTATGACCGCATGCTGGACTTTGCCCACTATGCCTTTAATAAATCCCATGCGGCGGCCTATGCCATCGTATCCTTCCAGACCGCCTGGCTTAAGTACTACTATCCCGTCGAGTTTATGGCGGCTCTTCTGACCAGTGTCATCGACAATACTTCTAAACTGACCGGCTATATCCTTAGCTGCCGGGCTATGAAAATAGACCTGCTTCCGCCGGATATCAATCACTCGGAAAGCTACTTCACCGTGGAGGATGGCAAGATCCGTTACGCCCTTTCCGCAGTAAAAGGAATCGGCGTTCCGGTCATGGAGGCGGTCAGTGCCGAAAGAAAGAAGCACGGTCCTTATCTGAGCATGCAGGACTTCTGCATGAGACTGACCAGCAGGGAACTCAACAAGAGGGTCCTGGAAAGCCTGATCAAAGCAGGCGCCTTTGATTCGCTGGGCGGTACACGCAAGCAGTATATGCAGGCTTATTCCATGATTCTGGACAGAGCAGTTCAGGACAAGAAAAACAACCTGTCCGGCCAGCTCAGCCTCTTCGACCTCATGTCGCCGGAGAATAAGAAGCAGTTCCAGGTGCAGCTTCCGGACGTGGGAGAATTTTCGAAGCAGGAAAAACTGTTTTTCGAAAAGGACGTCATCGGCATCTATATATCAGGCCATCCGCTGGAGGACGATATCGATCTGATCAATCAGACGGTGACTGCGGTATCTGCCGATTTTACTGCAGAGGACGAAGGCGGCCAGCCTGCGGCAGCAGACGGTTCGATTGTCACGATCGGCGGAATGATCACAGACGTGACGGTAAAATATACAAAGAATAATGATGTTATGGCCTTCTTTACGCTGGAGGATCTGATGGGCTCGGTGGAAGTGATCGCATTTCCTAAGACTTATCAGAGATACGCCAAGGCACTTGCGGAAGACGAAAAAGTTTTTGCGGAAGGGAGGGTACAGTCGGAAGAGAACCGTCCCAGCAAGCTGATCCTGCAGAACCTCTGGAAGTTCAGCGAAGCAAAGAAGGAAGTCTGGCTGCAGTTCCGTGACAGGAGCGATTATGAAGCCAAATGGCCGGAGACCGCGCGGATCTTGGATGCTTCCCACGGCGGAGACCCGGTCATGATCTACCTTGCGCAGGAAATGCAGGTCAGAAGGCTGGAACCGTCTTCCTGGATTCAGGCAGACGACGGTATTGTAAAGAAACTTGTAGAAAAGATTGGCCAAAGTAATGTCAAAGTTTTACAAAAGGGCATTGAAAAGAAAAAAAGGATGACATACAATTAACCATGTATGTGAGAGAAGTTAGTTTTCCCGAAATGCAATACAGGAGGCAAAACGATGGCTGACAGCAAAGTAAAGACAATCGGCGTTCTGACCAGCGGAGGCGATGCCCCGGGAATGAACGCGGCTATCCGTGCAGTGGTCCGCAGAGCCCGAACAAAGGGTATTGAAGTAAAAGGTATCTTGAAAGGCTATCAGGGCCTGATCGATGAGGAAATCATCGATCTCCATTCTGCTGATGTATCGGATATCATTGCGCGCGGCGGTACAATTCTTTATTCAGCACGCTGCAGAGCTATGATGACCGATGAAGGCAAGGATAAAGCAGCTGCTACCTGTAAGAAATATGGTATTGACGGACTGGTTGTTGTAGGCGGCGACGGTTCCTTCCGCGGAGCGCAGACTCTGGCAGACAGAGGAATCAACGCGATCGGCATACCGGGAACCATTGACCTGGACATCGCCTGCACGGAATATACGATTGGATTTGATACGGCAGTCAATACGGCAATGGACGCTATTGATAAGGTTCGTGATACCTCCACGTCGCATGAACGTGTCAGCATTATCGAAGTTATGGGAAGAAATGCAGGCTATATTGCCATGTGGGCAGGAATTGCCAGCGGCGCAGACGATATCCTCATCCCGGAAAAGTATAATTACGATGAGCAGAAACTGATCGATAACATTATCGAGACCCGTAAGAAGGGCAAGAAGCATCATATCATCATCAATGCCGAGGGCATCGGACACTCCCAGGCGATGGCAAAGCGAATTGAGGCAGCGACCGGCATCGGCACCAGGGCAACCATCCTTGGCCACATGCAGCGAGGCGGAAGCCCGACCTGCAAAGATCGTATGTATGCTACCATTATGGGCGCTTATGCAGTCGATCTTCTGGAAGCCGGCAAGACAAAACGTGTCGTCGCCTACAAGAACGGTGAATTTGTAGACTTTGACATCAACGAGGCTCTTGCGATGCAGAAGGAAATCTCTGAGTACGAGTGGGAGATCTCCCAGTCTCTTACTTTCAATGCCGCAAAGCAGGATACTTTCGTCAGATCCGTTGCACTGGGCAAATAAGCAGACCTTTCAAAAGCAATCTGATCGGGACCGGCGCATTAAACATATGTTTAGTGCACCGGCCCCTGTTTTTTATGCGAGCGGCGGGCAAAACGGACAGGTATTGCATATCATGCATTGCATGTATAGGAGAAACGCATGATCACGAGCGCATCAAATACACAGGTAAAAAAAATCATTCAGCTTAATAAGTCTGCAAAGGCGAGGCGCAGGGAAGGACTTTTTGTTCTGGAAGGCAGGAAACTTTTCTGTGAAACACCGGCTGAGCTCAGGCGCCGTGTCTATATCATGGAAAGCAAAAAAGATGAGTACGGAGAACTGATGGATGGCTCTCTTGAACCGGAACTGGTATCCGACGACGTATTTCGCAAGATGAGCGATACGCAGACGCCGCAGGGCATTCTGACCATTGCTGCCATGCCCTCCTATTCGCTGGCAGATCTTTTGGGAAAAGGGGAAGGCGTTCCGCTGATCCTGTGCCTGGAGGATGTTCAGGATCCCGGCAATGTTGGGACCATGATCCGAACGGCGGAGGGAGCCGGTGTAACCGGTATTCTGATGAGCTCGGGAACGGCGGACGTTTTTCAGCCCAAGGTTACGCGATCTACCATGGGATCCATTTTCCGGGTTCCTTTTGTGCGGACCGATCAGCTCAGAGAATCCGTTCTCAGCTTAAAGGAAAAAGGAATCCGCACCTTTGCAGCCCACCTCAAAGGAGAGAACGGCTGCTTTGATGAAAGCTATACGGGACCGACGGCATTTTTTATTGGAAACGAGGGGAATGGACTGAGCCCGGAGATGGCGGAACTGGCGGACACGCTGATCCGTATCCCCATGCAGGGAAAAGTGGAATCCTTGAATGCTTCGATTGCGGCTGCTCTGCTCATGTATGAAGCAGAAAGGCAGAGACTCCATAAACTGCCATCATGAGATGCTGACTCTTATCAGGACCCGGGGGGCATGATTTTTTTTCAAGTTCGGATGGGCACCTGAGGTCCTTTGACACAAGAATCAGAAGATGCTATTCTTCTTCAATATACATGGTACCGGTGCAGATTGCGTGAGCGCGAAGTACAGAACAATCCGGTATCATACATTTAGCACATGTATCATATACATTTAAGCGCGCCTGGTATGAGCGGGAGAAAGGAAAAACCAGCCGGAAGGACTGGGAATGCGAGCGACGATGGAGAAAATAAATCTTGCAGGACGTGATTTCCTGAAACTGATTGATTACAAGCCGGAAGAGATTCTCTATCTTCTTGATCTGGCTGCGGAATTGAAACGGAAAAAGAAACAAGGTATTCCGGTTGACCGGCTCAGAGGAAAAAATGTTGCCCTGATTTTTGAGAAGACCAGTACCAGGACCCGCTGTTCTTTCGAAGTAGCAGCCCACGACCTGGGTATGGGGACAACCTATCTGGATCCGTCGGGTTCCCAGATTGGCAAAAAGGAAAGCATTGCGGATACAGCACGCGTACTTTCCAGAATGTTTGAGGGAATTGAATACAGAGGCTTTGGCCAGGAAATTGTGGAAGAACTCGCAAAATATTCCGACGTGCCGGTATGGAATGGCCTGACCAATGAATTCCATCCGACCCAGATGCTGGCGGATACCCTGACGGTAAGAGAAAATTTCGGACATCTGAAGGGAATTAAACTGGCATATATGGGTGACGCACGTTATAACATGGCTAATTCTTATATGGTCATCTGCTCCAAACTGGGCATGCATTTCACAGGATGTGCGCCCAGAAAGTATTTCCCGGATCCCAAGCTTGTCTCCCTGTGCAGAGATTATTGCAGGGAAAGCGGCGGATCGGTCACCCTTACGGAAGATTCAATGGAAGGAACGAAGGACGCCGACGTAGTCTGCACAGATGTCTGGGTTTCCATGGGCGAGCCGGATCAGGTTTGGGAAGAAAGAATTCATGATCTGGAACCATACAAAGTCACCGCGAAGATCATGGCAAATGCAGGACCGCAGGCAATCTTCCTTCACTGCCTGCCGGCTTTCCATGACCTGAATACCTCGATCGGCAGAAAGATGGGAGAACGTTTCGGCGTACGTGACATGGAAGTTACGGATGAAGTCTTCGAATCTGCTCAGTCCAGAGTCTTTGACGAGGCGGAAAACCGCATGCATACGATTAAGGCTGTCATGGCGGCTACACTGGGAGCTTTCCCCGAATGAAAGAACTTGATCTGCAGCCAATTCATGAAATTCTTTCTGCTGCGGGTATTCACTGGAACCTTTATTACGCGGAGAGCGTAGACTCTACAAACGACTGGGCGAAGCGGACGGCAGATGGAATCTATGATCCGGTCTCGATCGAGGGCAGGTCTGTCCTGCCGCGACCTGAGGAGCAGGCGGACAGAGACATGGTTTCGGTTTTCCTGGCTGACCATCAGACTGCGGGAAAAGGACGGAAAGGGAACGTCTGGAAATCACCGGAATTTACCTCCGTTTCCATGAGCATCCTGCTTTATCCGGATATTCCTGCAGAAAGGTTCGCGCTTTTGACTCTCGTGATGGGACTGGCAGCCTGTCAGGGATTTCGTGAGGTTTCCGGTCTGGACATTCGGATCAAATGGCCGAACGATATCGTTTTTTCCGGGAGAAAAATGAGCGGAATTCTGACGGAAATGGGACCTGCAGCGAATTACGTTGTGATCGGGATTGGTCTCAATGTTAATATACCGGATTTTCCGGAACAGCTGAAAGAAAAAGCAACGTCTCTTTTTATGGAATGCGGTAAGAAATTTAAGAGAGAAGAGGTCACCGCTGAAGTGCTGAAAAAATTTGGCAGCTGCCTGGCACGTTTCCTTGCAAAGGGAAATCTTTCGGATCTTCTGGAAGATTACCGCAGTCTCCTGATCAACAGAGGAAAGAGAGTCAGAGTTCTGGATCCCGGCGGCGCCTTTACCGGAACGGCAGTCGACGTGGATGAGAACGGACGCCTTCTCGTCAGATCCGATGAAACGGAAGAGATTATTCCGGTCAGCGCGGGAGAAGTATCTGTACGCGGAATCTACGGCTACGTATAAATCCGTATGAATGCTTATCCATAAGAATCCACACGGAATGGAACAATCCGGCATCATACTATTGGCACACACATCATAATCTATAGGAAATAAACTACGATGGAATCTAAGGATGAAAATGTAGTGCTCTGCGCTGCAAATTCGTATGAAAAAAAATATTACTTCAATGATGCCTTTGCCATTCTTCCGCAGCAGGTCCGCGACGAACTGCAGATTTTATGTGTAACCTATACAGAGGAAATCGGCGGCATCATGGATCTGGAGTTTGACCCGAAAGGGAATCTGGAATTTCGCACGGAAGCAATCGAAGGCGATGCCATGTATGATGATATCGGCTCGGCACTTCGCATCAAGCAGCTCCGCAAGGAAAAAGAGGAGCTCTTCGCATCGCTGGAACTTTTTTACAGGGTTTTTGTCCTGAAAGAAGGAAGCCCGGAAAAGAAAAACGACAGTCGGGCAGAATGAATATTTTTTGAAGAAACTTATAAAAAGAAGGACTTTTTTTAAAGGATGAAAAAGCTTCTGACAGGAAGAAAGACTGCTTTATTATCCGGTAAATTATGAAAATGAAAGAAATAAAGATTGGCGGGGTGAAGGTCGATACACCTCTGGCATTGGGACCAATGGCAGGAGTGACCGACCTTCCTTTTCGTAAGCTATGTAAAGAACAGGGGGCTGGCCTGGTCTGCACCGAGATGGTAAGCGCCAAAGCAATCCTCTACCATAATAAAAATACTGCGGAATTGATGAAGATCGATCCGGAGGAGCACCCCGTGCAGCTGCAGCTCTTTGGGAGCGAGCCGGAAACGGTGGCGGAAGCAGCTCGGATGATTGAAGAGGAACCCTTTGATATCTTTGACTTTAATATGGGCTGTCCGGTTCCAAAAGTGGTCAACAACCACGAAGGCTCCTACCTGATGACAGATTTGAAGCTGGCTCATGACATCATATCCGCCCTGGTCAGAGCAGTACGGAAACCGGTAACGGTCAAGATACGGAAGGGGTTTGACCTGCAGCATGTAAACGCAGCAGAAGCGGCAAAGGTCCTGGAAGACGCAGGAGCTTCCGCAATCACCGTACACGGCAGGACAAGGTCCCAGTACTATTCCGGCCAGGCCGACTGGGATATTATCCGGGAGGTAAAAGAAGCCGTATCCATCCCGGTCTTCGGAAACGGCGACGTTACTTCGGGGGCATCGGCAAAGGCTATGCTGGACATGACCGGATGCGACGGGATCATGATCGCCCGCGCAGCCAGAGGCAACCCATGGATCTTCTCTGAAATCAGGGGATACCTCGAAAGAGGAGAAGAAATTGCGAAACCAGCTGCGGAGGACATCTATCAAATGATCCTGCGTCATCTGAACATGCTTACAGAATACAAAGGCGAATACACAGCCTTAAGAGAAATGCGAAAGCACATAGGCTGGTATACAGCCGGGGTAAGAAACTCTTCCTCCCTCAGAAGAAAAGTAAATCTGACCACCGGCAGAGAAGAACTCGAAGCGCTCCTAAAAGAGTGGAGGGGCCAGGCGGGTTAATGCAATCTAACAATCCTGTAAAATAAGCATTTCTATAGTGGTGCCAGTCGAGGTTGATAAAGCTAACTTCCCGACTGCTGTCCCTGGTACAGCCGCTTAAATTCCAAATTCTTGAAAAAGAGCATCTGAAAATGAACTCGAAAAAAATTCGAAAAAAATTAAAAAAGGGTGTTGACATTCTTTTTTTGCAGAGGTAA
>JAXJVN010000083.1:0-18440 GCA_036308545.1 Eubacterium sp.
AAACGTATAAAAAGCCTTCCGGTCAGGGCATAAACACCCATATTCAATTCGTTATTATAACATGAAGTCGTAATCGTTAATACCTTTTTTTAAGATTTGCTGACAGATTTGTTGCTTTTTTTTAAAGAATATTAACAATATGCAGAAGCGAACCGGTCTTTCTTGTTCAGTCCGCTGCCCGCAAAAAAGACCGGAACCCGCACATGGAATATGTGTGCAGATTCCGGCCTATTTAATGGTTAATTTTACTCGTTAGAAAGAGAACATGCCTGACAGTGCATCTCCCTGTCAGTGCGCTCCTTGCCTTCAGCAGACTGTCAGCTTGTCCAGGTGCCAGATGTCGTCAACGTATTCCTGAATGGTGCGGTCAGAGCTGAATTTACCGGAGTTGGCAATGTTCAGGATCGCACTTCTTGCCCATTCATTCTCATGGCGATAGCGCGCCTCAACCCGTTCCTGTGCCGCTACGTACGGCTTGAAGTCTGCCAGGATGAAGAATACATCCGCTCTCTGTCCGTTTCCGCCGTAAAGCAGGGAATCAAAGAGTTCTCGGAAAAGTTCGGTGTCTCCATTGGAGAAGGCTCCGCTCACAAGATCGTTGACCGTATTTCGGATTTCCTCATCGTGGTTGTAATACCACATAGGATCGTAGCCGCCGTTTTTCTCAAAATTGATAACTTCGTCAGCGGAAAGTCCGAAGATGAAGGCGTTCTCACGGCCGACCTCTTCGACAATCTCGACGTTGGCGCCATCCATAGTTCCCAGAGTCAGCGCTCCGTTCAGCATGAATTTCATATTGCTGGTACCGGAAGCTTCTTTGGACGCTGTGGAAATCTGCTCAGATACGTCCGCAGCCGCAAAGATCATTTCCGCATTGCTTACACGGTAATCTTCGATGAAGACGACCTTGAGCTTGCCGTTGATGGTCGGATCGTTATTGACAACATCCGCCACGGAATTGATCAGCTTGATGATCAGCTTTGCCCTGCGATAGCCGGCGCTTGCCTTTGCTCCGAAAATAAAGGTCCTCGGATAAACCGGAAGCTCCGGGTGCTCTTTCATCTTGCGGTACAGGTACATGACATGCAGGATATTGAGCAGCTGTCTCTTATACTCGTGCAGTCTCTTGACCTGAACGTCGAAAATCGATCTGGGAGATACTTCGATGCCGTTATGTTCTTTAATATATTCTGCCAGGCGGACCTTATTCTGATATTTGATGTCCAGGAATTCGTTTTGGGCATCTTCGTCATCGGCATAGCTTTCAAGCCCCTTCAGGACCGGAAGATCAGTGATCCATCCGTCTCCTACCTTGGAGGTTGCCCAGTCAGCCAGCATTCTGTCTCCGTGAAGGAGGAAGCGGCGCTGAGTGATGCCGTTTGTCTTGTTGCTGAATTTCTCCGGCATCATCTCATAGAAGTCGCGAAGTTCTCTCTTCTTGAGAATCTCCGTGTGCAGCTGAGCAACGCCGTTCACAGAGTAGCCGCCCGCGATAGCCATATTTGCCATGCGGACCTGACCGTCCCAAAGAATTGCCATTCTGGCAACCTTACCCTCGTCGCCGGGATACTGACGGCGGATCTGCTCCACAAAACGGCGGTTTATTTCTTCCACAATCTGATAAACCCTGGGCAGCAGCCTCTGGAAGAGATCGATCGGCCATTTTTCAAGCGCTTCGATCATGATGGTATGGTTGGTATAAGCGCAGGCTTTGGTCGTTACCTCCCATGCTTCATCCCAGTTAAATCCATAGACGTCCAGAAGAACACGCATCAGTTCCGGAACGGTCAGGGTCGGATGCGTATCGTTCATGTGGAAGACAGCCTTCTCATACAGTTTATGAAGGTCGTCATGAAGCTTCAGGTATTTTTTTACGGCAGTCTGAACGGTGGCGGAAACAAAGAAGTACTGCTGTTTCAGCCTGAGTTCCTTTCCCGCCATATGGTTATCGTTCGGATAAAGGACCTCCGTGATCGTCCTTGCCAGATCTTCCTGCTCGACAGCCATGTGATAATCGCCCTTATCAAAGGAATCCAGCGAGAAGTTGTCAATTGCTTCCGCATCCCAGATGCGAAGCGTATTTACAACATTATTGTCATAGCCTACGATTGGCAGATCATAAGGCACCGCACGGACAGAATTTCCGCCAACCTGATGGAAATAATTTCTCTGGGTGACCGGATCCCATTCCGCCTTGACGTAACCGCCGAAGTGGATCTCTTTGGCGTATTCCGGCCGCTTCAGTTCGAAAGGATAGCCTCCGTCCTTCAGCCAGTCATCGGGTTTTTCCACCTGGTAGCCGTTCTCAATCTTCTGACGGAACATGCCGAAATGATAGCGGATTCCGCATCCATAAGCCGCATAGCCCAGGGTAGACAAAGAGTCCATGAAGCAGGCTGCAAGTCTGCCTAAGCCTCCGTTGCCCAGTGCCGGATCGCGTTCTTCTTCCTCAATCGCATCCAGATTGATATTCATTTCGTCCAATGCTTCCCTGACTTCATCATAAGCAGTCAGGTTGAGCAGATTATTGCCCAGATAGCGTCCGGTCAGGAATTCCATGGACATATAGTAGACAATCTTGGGATCCTTGTCCTTCATAACCTGCTGGGTAGCCATCCAGTTATCGATGATGGTATCCTTGATCACGTAGCATACAGCCTGATAGATCTGATGGCTGGTCGCTTCTTCAATTTTCGTACGAAACAGGCGGCGGACTTCGTCGCGAACACTCTTCTTAAACTCTTCCTTACTGAACTTAGGTGCTGCCAAATTTTATTCTCCCTTCACACTTTGAGATCCGTACATGTTTTTGCACATATAAAATTCTTATGCTTTTTCACAAGATGGCTTATGTGCTTTTTTACATATACTTTCCTGCGCTGACCCGGTCCTTTTCCGGGTTTTCTGATGGAAACACTAATTTGTTCTTTATTTCATGAAGGAAGCAGTCCAGATATCCAGATAAGAGGGCTGCTTCCTTGCATTCGAAAAGTTTTTTAATTTTTTCTGACACCGAGCGTTACGTCTTCCGAATTGATCTTCCAATCCTTGCTGTAACCGTCGGTCTCTCCCACAACAACATCATCCGCCAGGACTTCCCTGCAGATCTGTTCTTTATTAGCGCCAAGAATCTCTGTAATCTTATCATTGCCCTTTGCATAGAGGGTAATGCGGTCCATAACCTCAAATCCGGCTTCTTTCCTCATGGTCTGGATCTTGCTGATCAGTTCGCGGACAAAACCTTCCTCGATCAGTTCCGGCGTCAGGGTAGTGTCCATCATAACGGTAACACCCTGGTCTGCCTGGGTAACAAATCCGTCGACCTGGGCAATCTCAATGAGGAGTTCGTCGCGGGTCATAGAAACCGGAGTTCCTCCTGCGTTGACGGAAAGGCTTCCCTCTGCAGAGAGTTCCGCGACCGCTGCAGCTCCGTCCATTTCGGACAGGGCTTTGCGGATTGCTCCGACCAGCTTGCCGTATTTCGGTCCTACTGTCTTCAGCTGCGGCTTCAGGCTGTATTCAACCTTGATGTCGTCAGAGAACTCCACGGACTTAATATTCAGCTCGTCTTCTACGATCGCGATATCCGCATCAGAAAGACGGAAGTCTGCTTTTACATACATTCTTGCAACCGGCTGACGGTTCTTGATATTTGACGCATTTCTTGCCGCGCGTCCAAGAACGACGACCTGAAGCAGGTTCTTCATCTTGGTCTCAAGTTCCGGATCGATCCACTCTTCTTTTACCGTCGGATAATCGCAGAGATGGATGCTCTCCGGAGCGCTCTTGTCTACGGAGCATACAAGGTTGCGGTAAATATCCTCCGTCATGAACGGAATCATAGGCGCAGCAGCTTTGCAGAATTCGACCAGGCAGGTATAGAGTGTCATGTAAGCATTGATCTTATCCTGCTCCATTCCCTTAGCCCAGAAGCGGCTGCGGGACCTTCTGACATACCAGTTGGACAGGTCGTCCACGAAAGCCTCCAGGCATCTGGCAGCTTCCGGAATCTTGTACTGGTCCAGGTTATGATCGGTATCCCGGATAGTGGACATCAGTCTGGACAGGATCCAGCGGTCCATAACCGGAAGCTTATCATAGTCCAGGCTGTACTTTGTCGGATCGAAGTTATCGATGTTTGCGTAAAGTACATAGAAAGCATAGGTGTTCCACAAGGTTCCCATGAACCTTCTGGAGTACTCGGTTACTGCCTTGCCGTGGAAGCGATTAGGCAGCCACGGTGCGCTGTTGATATAGAAGTACCAGCGGATCGCGTCTGCGCCGTACTGATCCAGAGCGCTGAAAGGATCCACTGCGTTGCCCTTGGATTTGCTCATCTTCTGTCCGTGCTCGTCCAGAACATGTCCCAGGACGATGACGTTCTGATAAGGAGCCTTGTTGAAGAGCAGGGTAGAAATTGCCATCAGGGAATAGAACCAGCCTCTGGTCTGATCAACAGCCTCAGAGATAAACTGGGCTGGGAACTGTTCCTCAAAAATTTCCTTATTTTCAAAAGGATAATGATGCTGGGCGAAAGGCATGGAGCCGGAATCGAACCAGCAGTCAATGACTTCCGGCACGCGGTGCATGGGCTTTCCGCATTCCGGGCAGCGTACGGTAACGTTGTCAATATAGGGTCTGTGAAGCTCGATGTCATCCGGACAGTCGTCGGACATTTCCTTCAGCTCCGCGATGCTGCCGATGGCATGCATGTGGCCGCAGTCTTCACACTGCCAGATATTGAGCGGGGTTCCCCAGTAACGGTTTCTGGAAATCGCCCAGTCCTGAACGTTCTCCAGCCAGTCGCCGAAACGTCCCTTGCCGATGCTCTCCGGAATCCAGTTGACGGTGTTATTGTTGCGGATCAGGTCGTCCCTGACAGCCGTCATCTTGATGAACCAGGAAGAACGAGCGTCATAGATAAGGGGCGTATCGCATCTCCAGCAGTGCGGGTACTCATGCTCGAACTTGGGAGCGGCGAACAGCCTGCCGTCCTCCGCCATATCCTTAAGGATCATGGGGTCGGCTTTTTTGACAAAAACACCGGCATAAGGGGTCTCTTTTGTCAGATCACCCTTGTCATCCACGAACTGGATGAAAGGCAGCTGATAGTCGTTTCCGATCCGGTTATCATCTTCACCAAAAGCCGGTGCGATATGAACGATACCGGTACCGTCTGTCATGGTAACATAGTTATCGCAGGTCACGAAATGCGCTTTTTTCTTCTGCTTTGCAGCTTCGATGCCGGCACACTCGAAGAGAGGCTCATACTCTCTGTATTCCAGGTCTTTGCCCTTATAGGTTTCCAGGACTTCGTAATCCTTTGCGCCTTCTCCGGCGTCATTCTTTTCTGCCAGTCCTGCCAGGACCTTGTCTGCCAGAGCTGCTGCCAGATAATAAGTATATCCGTCCGCTGCTTTTACCTTTACATAGGTCTCATTCGGATTTACGCAGAGCGCGGTATTGGACGGAAGGGTCCAGGGTGTGGTCGTCCATGCCAGGAAATATGCGTCTTCTCCTTTGGCCTTGAAACGGACGATAGCAGAACGTTCCTTGACCGTCTTGTAGCCCTGGGCTACTTCCTGGGCGGACAGAGGGGTCCCGCAGCGCGGGCAGTAGGGAACGATCTTGAAGCCCTTATAAAGGAGTCCCTTATCGAAGATCTGCTTGAGAGCCCACCACTCGGATTCAATAAAGGTATTCTCATAAGTGACATAAGGATGGTCCATATCAGCCCAGAAGCCGACTTTTTTGGAGAAGTCCTCCCACATGCCTTTGTATTTCCAGACGCTTTCCTTGCACTCTTTAATGAAAGGCTCGATACCGTAAGCTTCGATCTGCTCTTTGCCATTCATGCCGAGCTTTTTCTCGACTTCCAGTTCGACCGGAAGTCCGTGGGTATCCCAGCCTGCTTTTCTGGGTACGTCATAGCCCTTCATGGCGCGATATCTGGGAATCATGTCCTTGATGACACGGGTCAGGACGTGACCGATATGCGGCTTGCCGTTTGCCGTAGGCGGACCGTCATAGAAGGTATATCGGGGGCAGCCCTCTCTCTGCTTGATGCTCTTCCGGAAGATGTCCTCATCGCTCCAGAACTTCTCGGTCTCGCGCTCACGATCTACAAAATTGAGATTGGTATCGACCTTTTGATAAACCATTTGTTTTTTCCTCCTTTGCAAGGACCCGCTTTCTCGTTACGGCGTCCTCAGGTAATGTGATAAAGCTTTAAGTTTTACCATATTTAACCCGTTCATTATACGAACGCCTGAACAGCATTGTCAAGTAAAGCGGACGCCCCTTAGCAGCAAAACTTTTTTCGAAAATTTGCAAAAGAAAAGGAACTATGATTCAGGAAGCGCTCTTTCGCCTTCGTTTTTTCATAGTTCCTTGTTCTTATTAATTTTATGCGAATCTTTTGTTAAAAAAATGTCCTCTGTACAATACTTATTTTACAATATATTTACGCTCCGCGGTGCCTTCTGTGCTTCTGGCGCATTTCTTCTTTTTTCTGACGGATGTCGATCACGTCCGTTTCACTGCAGGGGCGGATGGTCTTTACTACATAAAGCTTGCCGTCGTCTGTTTTCCGCATACGGATCTTGCCCTGCATCATGCCATGTTCCGGGCAGACGCCTACGCTGTAATAATTTCTGGAATTGACCGAGAACCAGAAAATCTTCTTTCTGGACAGCCTTCCGCATTTGCTGCAGCACAGAGACCTTACCTCCCGGTCGTTCATGGCATCCTCTTTATTCTCGAATTCGCGGGAAATAAACTTAGTATAGCCATTATAGACCAGATGGATCTCATCGGTCTTGGTCTTGGGATTCTGATAAACGTCGATGGAGTCATAGGCGTCGATAATATACTGCTCTATGGTCTGCAGGACCTTTCCGGTATACCAGGCATCCGCCTGTGCGCGGTGAAAAGTCTTGTCCTTCTCTATATGCAGGAAGTCGATGGCATACTCCAGCGCCCTTCTCTTCTTCATATCCTCGTACTGTACAGCAAAGAGCTTCTGAACGTCCAGATAATGCATGGGACCGGGCAGGAGATGGAGAAGCTTATAATATCTCATGTTGCGCTGCAGCTCCGTCAGGTCCGTCGTGCCCCAGGTGCAGAAAACGGCATCCGGTCCCGCCCAGCGCAGGAAATTTTCAACCGCTTCCTGAAAGCCGATTCCTTCTGTATCGAGCATATGACGGGTAATATTGACAATTTCCCTCGTTCTCCAGTGAAGGGTCCGATAGACTCTGGGCTTGATCAGCTGCTGGAACCCGTCAATAAATTCCTTATTGCTGTCAAGCTTTACCGCGCCGATTTCAATCACTTCAAAAGGAAGATGTGCATCTTCCATCTCTTTCCCGTATGGACACTGATTCCATTCCAGGTCAAAAACAACGTAATTCAACTTTCGTTTCCCGATTCTTTCTAATCGATATAATGCCCTGCTGTACAGCGTTAAAAAAGCACCTGTATTCCCGTTTATTTCTCTCTGCTTTTTTCTGCTGCCAACGAGCAGCTGACACCCAGCCGTCTTCGGCCGGATATCAGGCTTTTTCCACTAAGCCTGAGTATAGCATAAATCAGTATTTCTCTCAATCGCTGTAGAAAAGAGAAATAAAGCGAAACTCGCTTGACAAGTAGGTGTGCAGACATACGAGTTCGGCGAGCTGCAAGCGTAAAAAGAGGGCCGGTGCGATAGCCGGCCCCTAAAGGAAGAGAAAAAATATTAGTGATAAATCCTGTTACAATAACCTTTGCGGCAAAAATGCCTGCATTTTTGGCAAAAAGGTTATTTGCAACGATAACACACATATTTCACATGGTGAGGTTTTGCCGAGCCTGGTGAAATAGCGTACAGAGTAATGTGAATGTCTGTAGCACAGCGAAAGCACCGTGTGCGAAGCTGTACGCAGGATTTATCATCCTGAAAAACAAAAGTTGCTTTTTATTACTCCTTGACACCGCCGGCTGTAAGTCCGCCTACGATGTTCTTGGAAAGGATCAGGTAAACGATGATGACCGGGAAAATAGAGAATGCGATCATGGCGTAAACCTGGCCCATATCGAACTTCTGCCAGTCGGATGCACGTAAATCTGCGATCAGAAGCGGCAGGGTCTTGACCTTCTGGTTGTGAAGAATCAGGGACGGAGTGAAGTAATTATTCCAGCTTGCTACGAAGGTGAAGATTGCCTGTACCGCGATAGCCGGTCTCATCAGAGGAACAGCGATCGTATTGAAGGTATGGAACTCTCCGGAGCCATCAATCCTGGCTGCCTCGATCAGAGAAATCGGCAGGTTGGACTCCATGTACTGCTTCAGGTAGAAGAAGGTGACCGGAGCCGCAATAGACGGAATGATCAGGGGGATGAAGTTATCCTCCAGTCCCATTCCCTTCACTAAATTGATAAATCCAAGCGCAGTAACCTGGGTCGGGATCATCATAATGGCAAGGATGAAGGTAAATACCGCTTTCTTGCCTTTAAAATCATAAACCTGAATCGCATAGGCGGTCATGGTCGAGAAGTAGGTAGACAGGAATGCAGAAAACGCTGCAATGATCAGGGAATTAATCAGACCTCTGACAACCGGCTGTGCCCCATGGAAAAGGTTGTACAGGTTCTTTGCCAGGTAGATGCTGGGAATTGCGGTAAAGCCCTGTTTCAGTTCGCCGTTTGACCTGGTCGCGTTAATAAACAGTACGTAGAACCAGAACAGGCAGATAATAGAAATTAATATCAATACGATGTAGGCAATCACCCTTCTGACCTTCAGAGAGGTGCTGACCTGATTCTGTTTTCTCTCGCTCATTTCTCTATCCTCCTCACTTTACTTCATCCTTGGCGGTAATCCGGAATACGATCATACTCAGGATGCCGGTAAGGATCAGCAGCATGACGGAAAGCGCGCCCGCAAGTCCGTAATTCTTGCTGTACAGATGCTTATTCAGATACATGATCAGGGTCATGGAGCTTCGCATCGGATCTCCGGTACCGTTTGTCAAAATCTGCGGTACATCGAACATCTGCAGACCGCCGATCAGAGAAGTGATCAGAACGTAGATAAAAATGGGCTTCAAGAGCGGCATAGTGATTTTGAAGAAAATCTGGGTCGGCGTCGCACCGTCAACCTCTGCTGCTTCAAAAAGGTCGTTGGAGATACCCATCATACCTGCCATCAGGAGGATGGTGGTATTTCCGAACCACATGAGGGTATTCATGAAAGCCACCAGGAAACGAACGCTCCAAACATTGGACATGAACTTGAAGGGCTTGGAAATCAGGCCCATGCTCATCAGCATGCCGTTGATCGGGCCCGCCTCAGAAAACAGGGTGAAGAAGAGCATGGAGAACGCGGAAGCCATGATCAGGTTGGGCAGGTAGATAACCGTCTTGAAGAAGCGCTGTCCCTTCAGTTTCAGAGCCGGGTTCGTAAACCATGCACTCAGAAGGAGGGACAGAAGAATCTGCGGTATAAAGCCCAGAACCCACATGATCATGGTGTTTTTAAAATAAGTAAGCAGCTCACCGTTCGTGAACAGTGCAGCATAATTCTTCAGGCCCACGAAGTTCGGACCGATATGCTTCAGTCCGGACATAAAGTTCTCGAAGAAGCTGTTGTAAATGGTATTGACCAGCGGCACTAACTGGAAAACTGCAAAAACAACCATGAAGGGAATAAGGAAGATATATCCCCATTTGTTGTGCCTCATGATACTTTTCTTTTTCATTTGCTACCCCCTGCCTGCATGCTGTTATCTCTTATCCGTCATATGCTCGCGACATCTAAGGAATGTTATCCGGCCTGCTTATAATATAGAAGAAACTGCTCCTTCTCTCTCGCAGGCATACGGCCGAAATAATACGCAGCCTGCCGGAACTTTTTTCCAAATCTTTCCACGCTTTTTACTTAAACGTTTTCGGACTTTTTCGGGAAAAGAGGCCTGCCCGTTCGGGGCAGGCCTCCTCCTGGTCCCATTACTTATTTATCGTTTAAGCTGTGACCTTAATTATTCTGTGGTCAGTTCCGGATACTTCTCAACAATTGCGGTATTGAACTGAGCCAGCGCATCGTCATAAGATGCGGTGCCGTCGAAGTAGTTCTTCATAGCGTTCTGGAACTCTTCGTTGCAGCCCTGATCATACAGAGAGATGTTGCTCATATCAACCTTCTCAGCACCGTCTGCCAGCATCTGATAAGGATTCTGTCCGCCGAGGATTGCATTTCCAAAGGAATCATCAGCTGCAAGGTCTGCAAGGACTTTCTTGTTGTTGACACAGTCAGAATCTTTAACAGCGATGTCTTTCATGACGTCATAGTTGGTGGTCATGTTCAGGATGACGTCCTTTACAAGAGTCGGGTTGTCGGTTCCGGTAGCTGCGCAGATCCAGGTGCCGCCCCAATAGTAGCCCTGCGGTCCGGTGGTAAGTGCCCATCCGCCTGCATGAGATACAGATCCGTCATCATCTTTGTCCGGTGCATTGCCCATGGAGAAGTTAATCAGCCAAGCCGGTCCGAAGTAGCAGAAGACTTTACCATCCGCTGCGTTGAAGCCCTTGCTCCAGGTATCGCTCCAAAGAGCGTCTGTAGAGGAAATCTCGCCTGCATCATATGCAGCCTTGGTATCATCAACCCAAGCTTTGATGTTGTCATCAACGACAACCTTGCCATCCTGTACCCACGGAGCAGATACGTTGTTGGAATAGGTTCTGTAAGTATCATTTACGGTTGCGGTCATGTAATAGCCGGCATCCTTCATCTTCTTAGCGGTCTCGTTGTAGGTAGCCCAGTCAGCTACAGCCTTCTGAACTTCTGCCGGATCGTCGGTCCCCAGAACCTCTTTTGCGATGTCTCTTCTGTAGATCAGACCAGCGGAGCAAGCCTGCCAGGAAGCACCGCGGAGATTGCCGTCAGCATCTGTTACGATATCTTTGGTGTACTGATACTGATCGCCAAGATCTGCATCGGTGATGCCCAGATCAGAGAGCGGCATAGCTACGTTTGCTTCAGCATCTACATACTTCAGAGCGTAGTCAGCTTCTACAAGGAAGATATCGGTCTTGTCATCAGCGGATGCATCAGCATTTCCCGGAAGTACGGAATCCAGCTGATTCTGATATTTGTTATCCTGGTTCTCAGTCTGGATAAAGTTAACGGTGACATCACCGATCTTGCCGCCTGCAAGAGCGTTGTCCGGATCGTTCGCTTCGAATCCCGGATAATGATCTTTCATTCTGTTAGCGAACTCATCATTCCAAACCTGGATGTTAAGGACTTTGCCTTCATCTGCACCGGCATCGGTCTCAGCTGCTGTGCTCTCTGCTGCAACTTCTTCCTCTGCTGCGCTGGAAGCTGCTTCTTCCTCTGCTGCGGAGCTTGCTGCTGCAGAACTAGCTGCTGCAGAGCTTGCTGCTGCGGAGCTGGATGAGCTGGATCCGCCGCATGCTGCCATGGAACCTGCCATTGCTACGACAAGTCCGAGACTGAATAACTTCTGCATTCTCTTCTTCATGATTTTCCTCCCTTTTCATTGAAGAACTTTTGCTATGATACTCGACTTACGCTTTCGCCTTTCTGCAGTCTGCCGGAAACCAGAACCTGTTCCGCCTTTGCCTTTCCCTTGCTCTCGATCAATTCGACGAGCTTCCTGGCTGCGCATCTTCCGATCTTGTCGGTATCCTGGCACCAGGTGGTCAGTTTCGGGCTCAGTACCTGTGAGAGTCCGATTCCATCATACCCGGCAACGCTTACATCTTCCGGTACACGGATGCCCATGTTCCTGAGCTCCGTGCTGCCTCCAATATAGGCGTAATCATCCGGATAAAGGATTGCAGTCGGTCTGTTACGCATCTGCATCAGCGAGCGAGTCGCTATAGCACTGTTTGAAGTTTCGTGATACTTACCTTCTATTACATAGGCATCCGGTACTTCGATGCCGGCCTCCTGACAGGCCTGGTAAAAGCCCCGGAGTCTTTTTATCGTGACGGCGGTTTTTTCGCCGTGGATAAACGCGATTTTTCTGTGTCCCTGCTCGATCAGATATCTGGTCAGCCGGTACTCGCCTTCCATGTTGTCCGACATGATGCAGGTCTGGTTCTCAAACGCATAATCGATGGAGACCGTTGGAATCTCGGAATCAACCAGTTCCACTATGGAAGGCTGTGCGAAATCTGCTGTCGTGATGAGCACGCCGTCACATTTCCGGTTCCGGCAGTGTTCCACGAAGCTTCCTCCGAAAACTTCACTGATGAATGTGATATCGTATCCTAAATGTTCCGCTTCATCCTTCGCGCTGTTCAGTATTCTTGAAAAATGCTCATGCGCAAGTCCTGAATTCGTTTCATCTTCGAATACAACTCCGATGTTCCTGGAAATATTCGTCTTCAGCTGCCTGGCTGCCAGGTTCGGATGATAATTCATCTCTTGTGCTTTAGCGCGAATCCCTTCGGCTGTTACAGGATTGATATCACCGTATCCGTTCAATGCTTTGCTCACCGTTGCCGGTGAAACTCCGCATTCCCTGGCAATATCTTTTATTGTAACCATGTGTGCCTCTGTTTCGTATTGCTAAATCGTTTTCGTGATCTCATTCTAAATCGATTTCGAATTGTTGTCAATCTTTACATTTTAACAACAATAATTTGATTTTTTTGTGCATATCATCGATTTTCGCTTTTTCCTTCCCCCTTGGAGTTTACATTTTGCCTTTTGTTCTCTATAATGGAGCAAAGAATTTACGAAATCGTATTCGTAATCTTAGACAGTACTTTGAGGAGGTTCCCATGAAATTCGGATATTTTGACGATGCGGCACGTGAATACGTAATCGAAACCCCGAAGACCCCCTTCCCCTGGATCAACTATCTGGGCACGAACGGATTCTTCAGTCTGATCTCCAATACCGAAGGCGGCTATTCTTTCTATAAAGATGCAAAGCTCCTCCGGCTCACCAGATATCGCTACAACAACTGCCCCTTAGATTCCAATGGACATTATTACTATATAAAGGATGAAGGCGTCACCTGGAATCCCGGCTGGCAGCCCACCCAGACCGAGCTTGATTCTTACGTCTGCCGTCATGGCCTCGGCTATACCGTGATCGAAGGTAAGAAAAACGGTCTCTCCGCTCAGGTTACCGCTTTCGTTCCTGTTAAAGAGCTCTGCGAAGTCAACCGCATCGTTCTGACGAATGATTCCGACCATGACAAAGAATTTGATCTTTTTTCCTATGTAGAGTTCTGCCTGTGGAATGCGGCAGACGACGGGGAGAACTTCCAGCGAAACTGGTCTACCGGTGAAGTGGAAGTAATCGGAAGCACCATCTATCACAAGACCGAATACCGGGAACGCCGCAGGCATTATGCTGTATATTCCGTGAATGCTCCTGTTGACGACTTTGATACCTCCCGCGAGGCTTTCATTGGTCTCTACGGAAGTCCGGCAATGCCCCAGGCTGTAAAGAATGGCAAAGATACGAACAGCATCGCTCACGGCTGGCAGCCGGTAGGAAGCCATCATATTCATCTGACCCTTAAGGCTGGCGAATCACGGGTCTTCGTCTTCGTACTCGGCTATTGCGAAAATCCTAAAAATCAGAAATGGGAAGCTCCCAACATCATCAATAAGGCTCCGGCCAAAAAGCTGCTCTCCGCTTTCCAGACCGACGAGCAGGTAGATGCTGCACTTGCAGAGCTCAAAGCTTATTGGGATAATCTGCTGGATATCTTCCAGGTAAAGACAGATGATGAAAAGCTCAACCGTGTCGTCAATATCTGGAACCAGTACCAGTGCATGGTTACCTTCAATATGAGCCGCAGTGCCAGTTATTTCGAAAGCGGCATGGGACGCGGCATGGGCTTCCGTGATTCCTGCCAGGACCTCATGGGCTTCGTCCATATGATTCCGGAGCGTGCAAGAGAAAGAATTCTGGATATCGCAAATACCCAGTTCGAGGATGGCAGCGCTTATCATCAGTACCAGCCTCTTACCAAGAAGGGCAACGGTGCCATCGGTACCGGCTTCAACGACGATCCGCTCTGGCTGATCGGAGCTGTTGCAGCTTACCTGAAAGAAACCGGCGACTTCTCTATTCTGGACGAGCCCTGTGCTTTCGACAGTGATATGTCCAAAGCCCAGCCTCTTATGGAGCACCTGCGAAGAAGCTTCAATTATACCGTCACTCATAAGGGACCGCATAAACTGCCTCTGATCGGACGTGCCGACTGGAACGACTGCCTCAACCTCAACTGCTTCTCCGAGGAGCCGGGCGAAAGTTTCCAGATTACCGGACCTTCCGAAGGACCGGTCGCGGAATCCACCTTCATCGGCGCCATCTTCGTTCTCTACGGAAGCATGTACGTCGACATCTGCAAAGCAAGAGGTCTTGCGGAAGAAGCAGAAAACTGCAGGAAAGAAGTCGATGCCATGACAGCTGCTATGGAAGACGGCGGCTGGGACGGCGAATGGTTCGTCCGCGCCTATGACGCTTACTCCAATCCGGTCGGAAGCCACGTCTGCGAGGAAGGCAAGATCTTCATCGAGACCCAGGGTATGGCTGTAACTGCCGGAATCGGTAAGGATGATGGAAAAGCGGAGCAGGCACTGGCAAGTACGGATAAATATCTCGATACCAAATATGGCATTCAGATCCTGGCACCTGCCTATACCAAATATCATGTCGAGCTTGGTGAAATTTCTTCCTATCCGCCGGGATATAAGGAAAACGGAGCAGTCTTCTGCCACAACAATCCCTGGGTTGCCTGCGGCAATGCCGTTATGGGACATGGCAAGAGAGCGCTGGAAATTATCCAGAAAGTCAATCCGGTCTATCTGGAAGACATCAGTGATATTCACCGCACCGAGCCTTACGCTTACTGCCAGATGGTTGCAGGAAGCGACGCAGCGACACCGGGCGAAGGCAAGAACAGCTGGCTGACCGGGACCGCAGCCTGGGGCTTCCTGACCGTAAGCCAGTATATTCTCGGCGTACAGCCGACGCTGGAAGGCCTTTCTATCAATCCCTGCGTACCCGGATCCATGAAGGACTTCTCGATCAAGCGTAAATACAGAGGACGCACTTATCTGATCCACGTAGCAAATCCGGACGGTATTGAGAAAGGCGTCAAGTCAATAACCGTAGATGGCAAAGCTATTGAAGGCAAGGTACTTCCACTCGGAAACGAAGGACAGATCTTCCAGGTCGAAGTCGTCATGGGATAATTCTAGGGCTTGTATTGAAATCATCCACCTGTGGCAGGTAACCTGCTTTGAAATTTGATTCTATTCATTAATCTTTTCATAGCTTTCTCCTTCTAAAGGAAAGGCCCGCGGCTGAATGCCGCGGGCCTTTCTGAATGTTCACAAAACTCGCTTCTTTCTCTTGTTTTGTGAAAGTCTATTTGGGTGGCTTTCACAAACCTGCTTTTTTCTTCTTGATTTGTGAAAGTCAGTCCTAATGACTTTCACAAGCTTGCTTTCTCCCCTTAATTTTGTGAAAGTCAATCCTGGCGACTTTCACAAACTCGCGTCGTTCTCTTGTTTTGTGAAAGTCAGTCCGAGTGACTTTCACAAGCTTACTTTCTCCCCTTAATTTTGTGAAAGTCAATCCTGGCGACTTTCACAAACTCGCGTCGTTCTCTTGTTTTGCGAAATCCAGTCCGGGTGACTTTCACAAGCTTGCTTTATCCCATTAATTTTATGAAAGTCGGTCAGGATGGCTTTCACAAAACCGCTTTCTTCTCCTTGATTTGTGAAAGTCATTCTATAAGGCTTTCACAAGCTGTCTTTTTTGCCTGGGATTTGTGAAAACTCTAATAGGGCTCATCCGAAATAGTATTTCACAAATTCACCTGCCTGTTCAGCATTAAATGGGTGATCTGCTGTTTCAAAAGTCATGATCAGATTGACAGAAGGATATATCTTGCTTCCTGCATAATCCATTATTTTCCTGCAAGCCTTTTCCCTGTATCCCGGACGATCAAACAATCCAAAATGTTCCCAATAATAAATCTCCTTCGTATCCGGATGCAAAATTGTAAAATCGGGAAAATATATTGACCCATTATCTAATTGAAGAATGCATTCATAGCGATATGGAACCTGATTCTTGTATAACGCATTCGCAATAAGCATCTCGGATTTTGAACGTACAAATTCTCCGGAGGTAGTTTTTACAATGAGTTGCTCAGGATAATTAGGGTTCTTTGTATACTCTTCTTCAATCCACTTCTTCTGTTTTTTTGAAAAATGATTTTCATATCCATTTATTAATTCTTGAAAGCCGGGTTTTTCATCAAGCGTTTTTCGCTTCTCGGAATATTCATTATGTATGTCAAGAAATTGCTTCAGGATTCTGGTCTCTTTCCCGATGTATGCAGCCTGTAAGAGATAAAGGCTTTTGGCTGCCAGCTTTTCAGCCAGGTCCTTTTCTGTTTTCGGAAGATAAATCCGCTTGCCATCTTCTGGTTTGAAATGCCACCTTGACCAGATTCCATTACTGTTTATCAACAGCTTTCCTTCCGGCAGCTGTCGCAATTTCTTTTCTATCTGTGTCTGCTGCTTTGTCAGGGATTGAAAAATGTCTTGAATTCTCTGAATGTACATATTTCCTCCTTCCAAAAAAATGTTTTCAGAAATCTGTATTAAAAAAAGCGAGGTGAATAATTGTGGGAATCCAAATCAGAAAACTTGATGAAAATGAATAGAAACGCAGAAAATAATTCTCTGCCTGATTTGCAAATTGTTAGACAGATTTGCGATGTATTAATTTTAAAGATGGGAGTGCGGACGTTTTCTTGGACCTACGCCGCTAGTCCCTGAGCCTTCCTGTATTGAATCGGGCTCAGTCCTCCAAGAGATATCTTGATACGTTTTTCTGCATACCAGTGAATATATCGATCAAGTATCTCAATGAATTCGTTTATGGTTACATCAGCCCAAGATCGATTATAGAACATCTCATTCTTTATTCGACCGAAGAACCCTTCACAGGCTGAGTTATCTGGCGAACACCCCTTCTTAGACATAGAACGTGTTAATCCAGCCTTCTCCATTCGCTCGATCCATCCCGGCCAGCGGTAGTGACATCCCCTGTCAGAATGCACCGTAGGGTGTTCACCGTCCTTTAATGTCAAGACAGCTTCTTCCAGCATTGTGTTTACGAGTTCGGCTGATGGAGAAGTCCCAATAGTCCATGCCGTCGGAAGACCGTCATAGCAATCAATGATTGGAGAAAGATAAACCTTTCCCGCAGGAATACGAAACTCGGTGATGTCGGTAAGCCATTTCTCGTTCGGCTTATCTGCGTGAAAATCTCTCTTTATGAGGTTCTCTACAGCCGGAGTGATTTCACCTTGATACGAACTATATTTCTTTCGCTTGGAACGTTTGACTACGAGATCTTCCTCAGCCATAAGGCGACGAATGACCTTCTCTGAATAGTTCGATCCATCCTCTTTCTTGACACATACATAGAGGCGTCTATAACCGTAGCTCTCATAGGACTCCGTAAAAGCGAGACGAATCTGTTCTCGTGCATCCTTATACTTATCAGGAGCGTTCATAGATTGCTTCTGATAGCAATAGCTGCTTTTGGCCATATGGAAGATATCTAACAACTCTTTAAGCTGATATGTGCTTCTGAGGGCATCAATCACTATGGCCTTCTCCCTGTTAGTGAGTGTATCAAGACTGATGCCCTGGTCTTTTTTTATGATTTCTGCGGCTTTCTGAAGAGCGTCCTTTTCCAGCTGGAGCCTGTGAATCTGCTTTTTAAGTTCTGCCGCCTCAGCAGATAGAGAATCAACTTCGTTATGTAGTTTCTCAATCTGGTCAACATGTGACTCCGGATCAGTATGTACATTAACTTTTGGCATCTTAGTAGGGCTCCCTTCCGGAAGGAACTGGTGCTTCCAGTTATACAGTGAATAACGACTGACATTGTACTTATCAGCCACATCCTGTGCGGAACCTTCTCGTGAACAAAGATCCAGTACCGCCTGCTCCTTCTGTTCTTCAGATAACCTTACCAATGAAGAACCCTTGGAGCAACATGGAAAATCTTCTGGATGCTCCTCGCAAAGCCATTGTTTTAGTAACGTCCTGCTTGGATATCCTAGAGCGCGGACTGTACGAGAGACGCAACGGCCATGATTGTAATAATGGTTAATGGCTTTCGTCCTCTGATCCGTTGAGTATTTCGGTTCCCTCGTCGACTTATGCTTAAGATCAGAATGTTCCTGATATTCAGCTAACCATTGCTGTAATGAGAAATGGTGCTTTGGATAACCCAGTTCACGTTTTACCGATGCAAAGCTGTAATCATACTGGATGTATAACTTTACAGCGCGCATCCGATCTTCATAGGAATACATGCAGCCCCTACCTTCCTGATTTTTCTTTAATCAGGTCCAGGATTTTGTCCGCACCCCCAAATC
>JAXJVN010000084.1:0-25629 GCA_036308545.1 Eubacterium sp.
ACTTAGGGCGCAGTGCCTGCTTGCAGGTGCTGCACCCTTATGTACCGTTGCGAAGGCGAAAAAGCGAGAGCGCCCCCATTAGGGCAATGTTCTAAATCCTGCTCATTATCACTTCACTAAACTCACATTTATGGAGATTTAATATTGACCACCAGCAATGACAGAAACCGAGAAGCCGCCAGGCGGGAACGCAGGCGCCGCCTTGAGAAGAAGCACAGAGAGCAGAAGAGGCGCTTCGAGCAGAGACGCAAAGACAATGAGAAAGCGCTGAACCAGAGGCGGGAAGTCAAAAGGGGACAGCGCAGGATAAGCCGGCGTTTTACGAGAAAGTTCGCTGCTGTTTTTGCTATTATTATCGTGGCAATGATGGGCTTGGCCCTTCGCATTACTTATATTAATGTAAAAGAAGGCACCAACTACAAAGAAATTGTCATGACGAGGAACCAGCAGAAGTACGGCAGTCGGACGATTCCTTTCCAGAGAGGAAATATCACAGACCGAAACGGAACGGTGCTTGCAACAAGCCAGAAGGTGTATAACGTCATTCTGGACTGCAAGATGACGAACACCAGTTTTGCTAATACAGACGGCAGCAAAGAGACGCCTTATATTGAGCCAACGCTGAAGGCACTCAAAGAGGTCATGGGACTCTCTGAGGAAAAAATGAAAAAACTTCTTGAGGACGATGATACGAAAGACAGTCAGTATCAGATCGTCAAGAAGGGCGTTTCGATCACTGTGAAACAGAAATTTGAAGCCTATACGGATACGGAAAGCAAGGAATATGAAGCGCTTTCCGATGAAGAAAAACGGGATAGGGCTAATGTTGTAGGAGTCTGGTTTGAGGAAGATTACGAGCGCGAATATCCGCTTAAGTCCCTTGCCTGCGATGTAATCGGCTTCACTTATGATGGAACTACGGCAGACTGGGGCATTGAAGGAGAATATTCATCCGTTCTGAATGGAACGAACGGACGCCGCTACGGCTATTACAACTCAGACAATGACGTGGAACAGCAGATTGTCCCTGCTGAACCGGGCAGCAATGTCGTTTCTACAATCGACGTCAACATTCAGCAGATTGTACGTTCTGCTATTAATGATCTCGTAGAACAGCTGAAAGACGGTCCATATTACGAGAATAAGGGCGCTGAAAATATCGGCGTTCTGGTCATGAACCCAAATAACGGTGAAATCCTGGCCATGGACTCTTCGGACTGGTATGACCTAAATGATCCGCGGAATCTGAAAGGTCATTATAAGGACGAAGAGATTGAGGCTATGGATAATGCCGATATGATGGATGCCCTTAACGCCATGTGGCAGAATTTCTGCATTACAGGGGCTTACGAACCCGGATCTGTTGTCAAGCCTATGACCTCCGCAGCGGCTCTGGAGACAGGAGCGATTACGCCGGAGACCCAGTTTACCTGCGGCGGCATCATGACGGTTGCGGACCGCGAAATCAAGTGTGACGTCTACCCGAGCATGCACGGAACCCTTGACCTTGCCCATGGCCTCGCTTATTCCTGCAACGTCTATTATATGAATGCTGCAGCGCGCCTGGGCAAGGAAGAGTTTTTGAAATACCAGAACATCTTCAATCTGGGAGAGTACACCGGCATTGATCTGCCGGGTGAAAATCCCGGTATGCTTTATAACGTTGACACGATGGGACCGGTTGAGCTGGCTACCTGCTCTTTTGGACAGGGCTTTACGCTCAACATGGTTCAGGAAGCGGCAGCTATTTCTTCCATTATCAATGGCGGAAATTATTATAAGCCGCACGTCGTGAAAGCGATTACCAATGCGGATGGATCTGTCGAACAGGAGATTTCTCCTATTTTGGAGAAGCATACAGTTTCGAAAGAAGTAAGTGATGTCATTCGTGAGGATATGGGACTTGTTGTGACAGAAGGTACCGGTAAAGGCGCTAAGGTTGAGGGGTACAGTATGGGTGGAAAAACCGGTACTGCCGAAACGCTTCCCCGTGAGGATGAAATGCTGCTGACCTCTTTCATAGGCTTTGCGCCGCTGGATGATCCCCAGGTTCTGGTTTACGTCGTCGTAGATAAACCTAATGCCTATGACCAGGAAAACCATTCCTATCCCAATACGCTTGCAAAAACGGTCATGGCCGAAGTTCTTCAATATATGAATATTTATCCGGATGAGGCTGTGGAAGATGATGGAAGCGGGACGACAGATGCCGCAGCCGGAGCCGATACTGCGGGCGGCACAGACACCGCAGCCGGAGCCGATACTGCGGGCGGCACAGACACCGCAGCCGGCACAGGCACCGCAGCCGGCACAGACACCGCAGCCGGCACAGGCACCGCATACGGAACCGATACTGCATATGGAACCGGCACGGCATACAGCACCGGAACCGCTGCAGGTACGAATTAATACAGACGAAAACTAATACAGACGTAAACTAATACAGACGTAAACTAATACAGGAAAGCAGGTATAGATACCATGACTTGGACATCCTTTCTTCCACTTTATATTGCCTTCGTCGTTACAATGATCGCGGAGAAAATCCTGATTCCGATTCTGAAAAAGAGAAAAGCGGCAAATACGGAGCGCGTGGAAGGAGTCCAGGCGCATCTGAAGAAGGCGGGGACGCCGACCATGGGCGGAGCCGGAATCCTGCTGGGCATCATCTGCGGGAGTGTCTTTTTTATTGGAAAAGATCCGGAAATCCTTCCTGTTTTCTTCCTGACGATTGGATTTGGACTGATCGGCTTTATCGATGACTTTCTCAAGGTGATCCTCAGGCGGTCGGACGGCCTGATTGCATGGCAGAAGCTGCTGCTGGAACTTGCAGTGACCATTGTCTTTCTGATCCTTCTGACCAGGATTTCGGGCACAAATCTGCTCATGCGTATTCCTTTGTCCGGAGGACAGGCTGCAGACATGGGGATTTTTGCTTATGTACTGGCGGTCGTTGCTATCCTTGCTACCGTAAACGGAGTCAACTTCACGGATGGCCTGGATGGACTCTGCAGCAGCGTCACCATAGTTGTCGCGCTGTTTTTCACGGTTTCCAGCTCAGTCCTGGACGGCGGGATCACTCCTGTCACAACTGCAGTAGCAGGCGCGCTTATGGCATTTCTTTTCTTTAATGCCTATCCGGCAAAAATTTTCATGGGCGATACCGGATCTCTGGCGCTGGGAGGCTTTGTTGCGGCGGCTGCTTATATGATGCACATGCCGCTTTACATTCTGCTGGTCGGCTTTATCTATGCAATTGAACTATTATCCGTAGCCATGCAGGTGACTTATTTTAAGGCGACCCATGGAAAAAGAATCTTCAAGATGACGCCGATCCATCATCATTTTGAACTGTCGGGCTTCAGCGAGACACAGATCGTTGCGGCTTTTACCGTTATCACAGCCCTTCTGTCTATCCTGTGCCTGTTTGACATTATCCGGTAACTGCAGTATTAATATCATCCGGTAAACTCTTTGCTGATTGTTTTATGGAAAGTGTAGGAGAAATGGATTTTAAGGGAAAGAAAGTACTTGTTTTCGGAGCAGGAAAAAGCGGGATCGGCGCATGCAGCCTTCTGACTAAGCTTGGCGCAAAGCCGGTTCTTTATGATAGCAATGCGAAAGCGGACAGGGATGCAATCCGTGCCAGACTGGGCAGCAGCTGTAATGAAACAGAGATCATTCTGGGCGATCTGCCCGAAGAGATTCTGGACAGCCTGGATCTGGTCGTCATGAGCCCGGGCGTTCCGCTGGATATACCGCCTGTTGAAGCAATGAAGGCGAAAGGCATCCGGATCTGGGGCGAGGTGGAGCTTGCATACCGGGCAGGAGCAGGAAAGGTCCTGGCGGTGACCGGAACCAATGGAAAAACAACGACCGTTTCTCTTCTGGGAAAAATCATGTCTGACTATTATCCGGAGGTGTTCGTTGTAGGGAATATTGGAAACCCCTACACAGAGGCATCGCTTTCCATGACGGAGAAGAGCTGGACAGCAGCGGAAATATCCAGTTTTCAGCTGGAGACAATTGAAGCTTTCCATCCGCTGGGCTCAGCGATTACCAATATTACAGAGGACCACCTCAACCGTCACCACACGATGGCTGAATATATAAGAGTCAAGGAAAGAATTGCTGAAAACCAGACCGGCAGTGATTTCTGCGTTCTTAATTATGAAGATCCGGTGCTGCGTGAATTTGCCGGCAAAGTTTCCTGCCGGGTCGTATTTTTTTCCGGATTGAGACGGCTGAAAGAAGGACTTTATCTGGAAAACGGCACCATCTATCTGGCAGAGAACGGGCAGACTGTGCCTGTTGTCAGAACAGAGGAGCTGCAGATTCTGGGACGGCACAACTATGAGAACGTCATGACCGCGGCAGGTCTCGCCTATTATGCCGGAGTTCCGGTGGAAAATATCAGAAAGAGCGCTATGGAATTTAAAGGAGTTGCGCACCGGATTGAATTCGTTCTTGAGAAGGATGGCGTGCGCTATTATAACGATTCCAAGGGCACGAATCCGGATGCGGCCATCAAGGGAATCCAGGCGATGAACCGTCCGACGCTTCTGATCGGGGGAGGCTTTGACAAGGAGTCATCCTATGATGAATGGATCAACAGCTTTGATGGAAAAGTCAAATTCTTTGCTCTGATTGGTCAGACGAAGGAAAAAATCCGCGACGCGGCAGTGAAATGCGGGTTCCCGGAGGAAAGGATTGCTTTCTTCGATAACCTGGAAGAGGCTGTAAAAGGCTGTCATGCAAAAGCCGCGGCCGGTGATGCAGTCCTTTTGTCACCCGCATGCGCGAGCTGGGGACAGTTTGATAACTATGAGCAGCGAGGCGACATGTTCAAGGCTTATGTCCGCGCACTTTGAGACGAAAACAGAATCAGAAAGAACAGTACGGATCTTTGCCTGTTTTTTGGAAACACACAGAGAAAAACGGATTTATTGACAGGCGGAAAACGGTATTTTTTATGGCAGAAAAGAGCACGAGCGGCAGAAAAATCACGGGCAGCTCAGTCCGAAAGCGAAAACGCAAATTTAATCTAATTACGATTGGAACGGTGCTTGCGGCTGTTCTGCTGTTCTTTTTCGGCTTTTTTTATGTAAGTAAGGTTGAGGTAGCCGGCAGTACCCGTTACACAGACAGTCAGGTCAGAAATATGGTAATGGACAGTTTTTTCCATCATAATTCCATAATTCTCAGCCTGACGCGGAAAAATGTAGTACCGGATAATGCCCCCTTTATCTCGAATATTGAGGTTTCCGTAGAGGGACATAATAAAGTCCGCCTTGTCGTCGATGAAAAGGTCGCCGCGGGTTATATAGAACAGAATGGGATCAACTATTATTTCAGTGAGGAAGGAATTGTGCTGGATGCGATCCGGGGGGATGGTAGTTCCGAAGAAAGTGTTCTGGAAGGAAGCGATGTAAATTCATCTTCTGCAGAGATGGTAAAGTCTTCTTCTGCCACAGAACAAACTTCTGAAACTGCAGGCTCCGCATCGTCAGCAGAAGGAACCGGAACAGTTTCCGCCTCGTCAGCAGAAGGCAGCGGAACAGTTTCCGCCTCGTCAGCAGAAGAAACTGGAACAGCTTCCGCTTCCGAAACTGAAGGAAGCGGGACCGCTTCAGCTTCTTCATCTGCAGCTTCGGGATCACAGGATGCGTTTGTTCCGCTGGAGGCAGTGCCGGCAACTACGGTTTCAGCCTCGGATGCTTCCGGACTGGAGATGGAGACCGGCGAGGATTCGGATTATCGTCCCGCAGTAGCAGACGTGCCCAGGGTGACAGGACTGACAGACCAGAATGTTGAAGTCGGAGAGAAGATTAAACCAATCTGCGGAGAGGATGAAATCTTTACCAGGCTGCAGACCATCACCCGTCTGGTAAACCGGTTTGAAAATATGCCGGATGAAATAGGCGTAAGCGAGAAGGGAGAGATTACCCTGGCTTATAACGGAGGAGAGATTCAGGTTCTTCTGGGAAAGGGAGATCTGCTGGAGGACCAGATGGCGCGGGTTTCTGCAATCCTTCCCCAGCTTGAGGGCATGAGCGGTACTCTCCATCTTGAAAATTTTGCCGAAGATACCGTCAATATTGTTTTTGACCCGAAAAAATAAAGCGGGTATTGCCAATTGAACGGAAAAATAATATTATGATAGCAGTGTGAAAAAGTGTATCCACAAGCATCCGCAGCCGGATTTGACCATGAAATGCCTCTGCAATTTATGGAAAATGCCCTGCTTTAAGAGCGGAATTTGTGTATATCAGCTATAGAATGTTTGTAATATTCGTTAAGAGTTGCAAGGAGGATAAGAATCGTGCTGGAGATTATGACAAACGATGCCGAGTCAGGCGCAAAGATTTTAGTGATCGGTGTCGGCGGTGCGGGAAATAATGCTGTAAACCGTATGGTCGAGGAAGGCATCGGTGGAGTTGAATTTATCGGAATCAATACCGACAGACAGGCACTTGCCCTCTGCAAGGCTCCCACGGTACTTCAGATTGGTGAAAAAGTCACAAAGGGACTTGGAGCCGGAGCACAGCCGGAGGTTGGCGAGAAAGCTGCTGAGGAAAGCGTTGACGATATTAAACAGCTCATTGAAGGTGCGGACATGGTTTTCGTTACCTGCGGAATGGGCGGCGGAACCGGTACAGGCGCTGCTCCTATTGTAGCGGGACTCGCGAAAGAAATGGGAATCCTGACGGTAGGCGTCGTAACAAAGCCGTTCCGTTTTGAAGCAAGGACCAGAATGCAGAACGCTCTTTCCGGCATTGAGAAGCTGGAGAAGAACGTTGATACACTGATCGTTATCCCTAACGATAAGCTGCTGGAGATCGTTGACCGCAGAACAACTATGCCGGAAGCTCTCAAGAAGGCGGATGAGGTTCTGCAGGAAGCGGTTCAGGGCATTACCGACCTGATCAATATGCCGGCTTTGATCAACCTGGATTTTGCAGATGTCCAGACCGTAATGAAGGGCAAGGGCATTGCTCATATCGGTATCGGAGAAGCAAAGGGAGACGACAAGGCACTCGAAGCAGTACAGCAGGCTGTTCAGTCTCCGCTGCTTGAGACGACCATTAATGGCGCAACTCACGTTATTATCAATATCTCCGGTGATATCAGCCTGATGGATGCCAACGATGCCGCAAGCTATGTTCAGAGCCTGGCAGGCGATGATGCCAATATTATCTTTGGCGCTATGTATGATGACTCTACTCCGGATACCGCCAAGATTACGGTTATCGCGACAGGACTGGATGATGCCACAGCCAAAACTGCCAGCGTTTCTGCTGACAAGCAGAAAGCCCAGGCACAGAAGAAAAAATCCTTTGAGAACGCCGGTTACAAGATGCCTTCTTTCCAGCTTCCCAAGACCGGAACCTATAGAAATCCGGCACCGGTAACATCCAGAGAGCCTAAGAAGGATCTGCAGATCCCGGATTTCCTGAAGAACAAATAATTCGGTGATCCAGAACTGAATATGGAGACAGAGAAGCTGCCGCAGGAGAAAATAAGATTTCGTTAGCGGCAGCTTCTTTTATGCTATGGAAACGTCCGGATTTTGAATATCCGGTTTCTCTGAATTTGCTATTGCTGCATTTCTGACTATATGCAGCGTGGAACAGATATGACTGACATGGAAATTGAAAAACTGAAAAAACTGCCGATCGGCTTTATGGATTCCGGACTGGGCGGCTTGTCTGTACTGCGGGAAGCCCTGAAAGTGATGCCGGCTGAGGATTACATCTATTATGGAGATTCCGCACATGCTCCTTATGGTACGAAATCACAGGAAGAGATTCGGAAGCTGACCTTTGACGTAGTGGAAAAACTCCTTGCCATGGGAATCAAGGGACTTGCCGTTGCCTGCAATACCGCCACCAGTGCGGCAGTGAAAAGCCTGCGGGCTGCGTATCCGGACCTTCCGATCGTTGGCATCGAACCGGCGATCAAGCCTGCGTGGAGCCATAACGGCGGGGGAAGCATTCTGGTCATGGCAACGCCAATGACCATTGCCCAGGAAAAGTATCATATCCTGGTGGACAAATACAGGGCGGATGTAGAGATTATTTCTATCCCCTGTGAAGGACTGATGGAATTTGTAGAGGCGGGCGAACTGTCCGGCAATCATTTAACGGAATATTTCGAATCCCATTTGGGACCCTTCCTGGGCCATGCGGAAACAATCGTATTGGGATGCACGCATTACCCATTCCTAAAGCCTCAGCTGGCAGCCTATCTGGACAAAAAAGTCAGCGACAGAAAAATCGCTCTGATCGACGGCGGCAGGGGAACTGCCAGAGAGTTGAGGAGAAGACTGGAACGGAAGAATCTTCTGAAAGAAGAGGGCGGCAGAGGAAAGGTTCAGATTCTCAATTCGAGCGATGACCCGGAAAAGATAGCATTATCCGAAAGGCTGCTGGCCCTCCCTGATCTGCCGGATACGTTTGATGAATAACGAAAGATGTCTAAAAAAATAACAGGGAGGACCGCTCACTCGCCGCAGTTCAGAATCTGATAAAGGGTATTGTAGAGCTGTTCTGCTTCTTCTTTGCTCATGGGGATGCACTTGCCCAGCTGGATGGGAATATCTTTTGCGTCCTCCTCGAGTGCCCAGCCTGCAGCCGTCAGAGAAACGGCAACGACTCGTTCGTCTGATTTGCTGCGGGAACGGCTTACCAGTCCGGCTTTTTCCATTTTTTTCAGAAGAGGGGTCACGGTCCCGTTATCCAGGCGAAGACTGCGGCAAAGCTCACTGACCGTGATCGTTTCCTTTTCCCAGAGGACCATGAGCACAAGATACTGGGTATAGGTCAGACCAAGCGGCTTGAGATAGGGCGTATAAAGACTGATGATTTTTCTGGAAACCGCATAGAGCGGAAAACAGATCTGGTTTTCCAGTTTTAATTGCGGATAAATGGTATGTTCAGACATGAAAATTTCAGAGCTCCTCTACAGTCCGTGCTGCTAAAAATACGGAATTATAGGTTTCATCAAATATTATATTACCACACCATAGGTTTCTTGTGTCAGCAAAATTCATGGAAAGGTTTTTTTCAGGGCTGGGGCAGAGGAAAAAAGGTACAGTTGGCTTGAAAGGACATTTGTTATATAATAACAAGATGCAGGCAATAACTGGCAGGATTTTTTGGCATTTATGTGGAAGAATAAAGGAAAAAAGGGAAAAAATCGCAGTCGGCTCTATCAAAGGGCATTCTTTCCGTACCGGACAGGGAAAAAAGACCGGACGGCAGAAATTCTGGAAAGAACCGGACTGAACCTTAATAGCGGAACGATCACTGCTGTTCCGATCACGGGATGCGGCAGAGAGGAAATACTGGATGCTGCGCGTAAGATTGGCGGGACCTCAGCCGGACTGGTAGAGTGGCGCGCGGATTTTTTTGAGCATTCAGCGGATCCGGAAGCCATGAAGCAGCTTGCGGGAGAGATAGCTGAGCTTATCGGTGCAAAGCCGCTGCTGTTCACTTATAGAACAGAGGCGGAAGGCGGAAGAGGAAGAGCGGAAATGGGAGCTTACGGACAGCTCCTGATAAAGATGAGTGACTCCGCGGCAATCCGTCTCTTTGACGTAGAAGGTCTGCATGAGGATTTTGACCCGACCGGACTGATCGGCGCACTGAGAGATAAGGGCAAAGCGGTTATAGCGAGTACCCATTTTTTTGACAGGACACCGAAAAAGAAGGAGATGGAGCAGATCCTG
Source organism: Eubacterium sp. (assembly GCA_036308545.1). Classification (GTDB taxonomy): domain Bacteria; phylum Bacillota; class Clostridia; order Lachnospirales; family Lachnospiraceae; genus Bilifractor. The sequence continues at coordinate 9,731 of JAXJVN010000084.1, forward strand.
CGGAAATTGGCGGAGGAAGGGCCGGATATCGTAAAGCTGGCAGTTATGCCTTCTGATGCCGGTGACGTTCTGAAACTGATGCAGGTAACAGAGAAAATGCATCGTGCTCTGGAATGTCCCCTGATTACTATGGCCATGGGAGAACTGGGAAAAATATCCAGAATATCCGGTTCTCTTACAGGAAGCGCCGTTACTTTTTCAAGCGTCGGAGACAGCTCTGCACCGGGGCAGATCCCACTGGAGCAGATGACGGAGATCCTGGACGTTCTGGAGAAAAAGCCTGCAGCAGGCAAGTAAAGCTGAAAATGCCTGATGCTCGCCGGGAGTAATTTATGCGTGAGTTTATTTTGGAATCAGACAGTATCATCGATCCGGATGCCGTCGATTTCCTGGACAGCCGGGAAATCCCGGAACTGCTGCCTGTTAAATGGATTTATTTTAACAATCACGTCAAGGCGGTATGCTTTCCGGATGACTGTGAGAAACTGTCGGACAGGCTTGCAGACATAGACGTTGAAGAAATCTGTGCATTGGAACAGCAGCTTTTAGGCATCGCTGTGAAATGTGAAGAATCCGGCGTCATTTCGCTGGCAAACCTGGTATGGAACACAGAAGACATCTATCTGGATGAAGAGGGCGGTATTCACATGATCTGCCTGCCGACCATTCTGCCGGAATCCAGGAAAGACACCGAAATCTATATGAAGCGCGTTTATGCCATGCTGGAAGAGATGCTTCATGGCAGGGAAGGCAGCGAAGAGGCGGTCAGACAGATTGAATACCGTATGGAGCACAGCTTCGGTGACTGGAAGCAGCTCTCGGAGGCTCTGACCAGAAGGCGCCCGGAAATTGACGATACAATTCTGCTGAAAAGCATTAATACTGCGCATCCTCAGCAGTTTCGGATAGGAGATCAGCAGTTCGTGGTTGGGGCGGATCCGGAACAGGCGAATGGCGTAATACAGGATTCAGACCAGGTTGCCCCTGTTCATGCCATTATCGGCTGGAACGGCATTAACTTTTATGTTTACGATCTGGGCAGTCAGGGCGGAACGTATGTAAATGATACAAGAATTGCCCAAAACACGGAAGTGCCCATCGGGCAGGGAACCGTTCTGAAGTTCGGGGACTGTACTTTTGCAGTTGAATAAGGATATGAATTAGAAATGCAGAATAAAAAGACGCTGACGATTGTCGATACAAAGGAAGATGCATCCGGCAGTCTTCTGGAGGGCATTATCAGAAGATATGCCTCGAAAGTGACCGTCCGGGTGATTACGGAACAGCAGTACCTGGAGGAATATTTTGGGACGGCACGGAATCTTGACGTACTCATTGTAAACAGCGAGGACTATGGCGATTATCTCAAGGACAGCCATATTGGACATCTTTTCCTCCTGGTTTCTGAGATTGACATGGATGCAGCCTACCCGGAAGATGTCACAATTCTTATGAAATATCTGCCGGAAGATGAAATCTTTCAGCGGCTGGACAAGGCACTGGATGAAGAATCGAAGGCAGAAGAGCAGCCGGAAACCGGAGAAGAACATGAAACCAGGATGGTAGCGGTGTATTCCCCTGTAGGCGGATGCGGGAAAAGTCTGGCTGCCTATGCGATCGCCAGGAAGCTGAAGAACCTGGATGAAAAGGTCCTGCTGATCGGATGCGATTCTACACAGAGTCTTTCCGCATATATGACAGGGCGGAAATTCGCAGGAGAAGATCTGGCGGAATCTCTGAAAAATCCGGACGAAGATACTTACTGGACAATCCTCAAATATATTGAAAGAGGCGAAATCTCCTATCTGCTTCCTTTCGAAAAAAGCCTGCCCCTCATGGATATAGGCATGAAAGAATGGGGAACCCTCATTGACATTATCTGCAGGAAAAAAGATTTCGATTATCTTGTGCTGGATTTTGGATCGGTTCTGGACCGGGACGGAGCAGCCTTGCTTGCGAAAGCGTATACGCTGATCATCTTGACGGAAAACAATGAAATCGCAGATCGGAAGATGAAGCGGCTGATCAGTAATTCGGAACTGCTTCCGGAGTGTGATGCGATTATGGTTGCAAATGAAATTGCCGGAAGTGAAAAAATTATTGCGGAGAAAAATGGGATTTTCGGAACGATCCCTCCTTATCCGGATTGGAAAGAAGCGCTGGAAGACCCTTTGTTCTATCGCATAGCACTTAGACTTGCAGAATAAAAATAGAGGAGCCAAAGTGCCTGGCACTTTGGCTCCTCTATAAAAGCGTGCGATAGAAGATTCGAACTCCCGGCCTTTTGATCCGTAGTCAAACGCTCTATCCAGCTGAGCTAATCGCACATTCCTTCGCTGAACGAATCAGCATGAAGTATAATAACGCAGATTAATATTCATGTCAAGAAAAATATTAAAAAGAGGAGCTAAAAATGTCTGACGTTGGAAAAAAGGTTTTTAAAGCCCTGTTTGGAACAGCAGCTGTCTGGGCGGTCGCTGTAAAGCCCAGGCTTCTGCACAAAGCGGATCTGACGGTTTTCAGGAGATATGACTACGCGCACAGAGGCCTTCATAATGAAGAGCTTGGCATTCCGGAAAATTCTCTTGAGGCGTTTGAACGGGCGGCGGCCAAAGGATATGGCGTGACTGCAGACGTCCTGCTGTCCAAAGATGGGATGCCGGCAGTTTTTTCAGAAGGAAAGACCACGCCCCTGAAAGAAGTTCTGAAAGCAGTGGATGGCAGAGTTCCGATCCTGCTTAATCTGCATGTCCGGAAGGGAAATTACGCCAGACTGTGTGAAGCGGTCGCGGAGAAACTGGACCTTTACGACGGCCTCTTTGCGATTGAGTCCATTGATCCAAGGGTCCTTTTCTGGTACCGCAGGCAGAGGGATGAATATATCCGGGTCCAGATGGTAGATTATGCTCACATGGCGGGCAGATCAAGGACAGGCAGAATATGGGATTTTCTGTGCAGTTCGCTTCTGTTCAATGTGTTTGCCGCTCCGGACGCGATTTCAGAAAGCGTGGACTGCCATTACGCGCCGGGTACCCTGCTCTGCCGTATCCTTTATCATGTGCCGACCATGGACTGGACTGTCCGCACGGAAGAAGACTACGAAAAAATCAAGACGGACGGCTCCATCGTTATTTTTGACGGCATCGAACCATAAATGAATCAAAAAAACCTCACGGATTCTTTATAAAATCCGTGAGGAGAAAGATGTTTTAAAAAAATTACAGGACCTGCGGCTTTACAGAAGTTTCCGGTTTTCTTCTATGGTTTCGGACATAATCTCCCGGCATCTGGCGCCCAGACGCTTCTGTTCGGATCGCGGCATGCCGTCCGTTGGAATCGGCTCCCCAAATTCAACGATAACATGGCAGGGATGAAGCGCCAGCGGATGATAACCCAGAATCCGGATGGTATTGCTGATGGAGACGGGAACGACCGGAGCCTTGCTCTTTGTGGCAATCCTCAGACTTCCTTCGTGGAATTCAAGAAGCGGCAGGTCTTCCGCACCGCGGTTTCTGGTTCCTTCCGGGAAGATCAGCACCGGTCTGCCGTTTTTGATACGGTCGGAAGCATCCAGAATCATCTGCATGCCGGCTTTCAGATCTTTGCGGTCCAGGAAGAAAGCCCCGACGAAAATCATCCACATATTTAAGAGCGGGATTTTCTTCAGGGAATCTTTGGCGACGATTGCCGTACTGCGGGGCAGAATGCTGTAAACGACCAGGATGTCGTAGATGCTGCGATGATTGCCAACAAAGAGGACGCGCGGATCTTCCGGAATCCGTTCCAGACCTTTTACTGTCAGCTTCGTGCCGGACGCTTTCAGAAGGACGCGGAAAATCCAGCGGATGATAACGTGGGCGCCGCGTTCGCGCAGGTCTTTATTGAAAAGCCCGATCAGCGCCAGGACGGCAGCGACCGGTAAAGTTACAATCAGAAAAACAACTGCTATAATGATAGATAGGAGTGCTCGGAGCATATATGATCTCCCCTGTTTGCTGCTGTCAATTTTGCCTTTATGATTATAGCAAATATGAGAATAGAAAGAAACAGAACGATGAAAATTGAAGCACAGGCAAAAATCAACTTGGCTCTGGATGTTACCGGGAAACGGGCGGATGGCTATCATCTTGTCCGTATGGTCATGCAGAGCATACAGCTTTCGGATCTTCTGGAAATAGAAAAAACAAAAGAAAGCGGAATCCGCCTGCAGATCATAAGGGAACAGGACAGTGCTGCTGACAGTCTTCCTGCGAATCCTGAGAATCTTGCCTGGAAGGGAGCTGCCCTCCTGCTCGGGGAATTCAGACCGGAGGGGGGCGTCAGCATGAAGCTGACAAAGAGGATTCCGGTTGCGGCCGGACTGGCAGGGGGGAGTACAGACGCGGCTGCTGCCATGATCGGAGTTAATAAACTTTTCTGCCTGGGACTTTCCGGGGAAGAACTTGCCGGACGTTCCGCTGCAATTGGAGCAGATGTGCCATTCTGTATTCGAAAGGGGACTATGCTTGCGGAAGGCATAGGAGAAAAGCTTACCGGGCTGCCGCAGATGCCGGACTGCACAATCCTGATCGCAAAGCCGCCGGTAGAGGTTTCGACACCGCATGTTTATAAAGAACTGGATAAGAGAAAGGAAATCAGACATCCGGATCTTGACGCCATGATCAGGGCTCTGGAAGAAGCGGATCTGTATAAAGTCGCGTCTCTTATGGGAAATGTGCTGGCAGACGTAACAGAGTCCGAACTGCCGGAGATCATTCAAATTCGCCGCCTGATGATGGAAGGCGGAGCCATAGGGGCAATGATGAGCGGAAGCGGACCCTCCGTCTTCGGTATTTTTTCAGAAAGGGACAAAGCGGAAAAAACGGCAGAAAATCCGGAACTTCTTAAAATTTGTAGAGATATTATTGCCACAAAACCTTATAATTAAGATACAATGTAATAAAATTAGTGGCATCTAATATTAGATGCGTGATATCTGCTTTTTGAATCAGTGACATCCTCAAAAATTATTTTGATGTCGTCACTTATCCATTGCCTGATTTATGCAGGAAAGCAGACCGGCGAAGAATAACTGCTGATATCGTATTCCATATAACGGACCGCAAATGAGAGGACAAGTTTCGTGCAGAAGGAAGATCTGACAAGAATGATGATGGAAAACCAGGATATGCCGCTTCGTGACGTTGTCTTTACAACGCTGCGGAGAGCTATTCTGCGCGGTGAATTTCAGCCCGGAGAAAGATTGATGGAAGTGAGGCTTGCTAACCTTCTGGGGGTCAGCAGGACTCCGGTTAGAGAGGCAATCCGCATGCTGCAGCTTGACGGGCTGGTTGTCAATATCCCAAGACGCGGAGCCCAGGTTGCCAGCATTACGGAGAAGGATTTGCGGGACGTTCTGGAAGTACGGGAAGGGTTGGAAGAACTGGCAGTGCGCCTTGCCTGTGCGCGGATTGAGAAAAAACAGCTGGACGAGCTTTTCCTGGCTTCCAGAAATTTTGAAAAGATTGTCGGCTCTGACGATCTTACAGCTCTTGCAGAAGCAGACGAGCAGTTTCATGATATCATTTACCGGGCAACAGGGAATGAACGTCTGGTACAGATGCTCAATAATCTCCGGGAACAGATGTACCGCTATCGTGTTGAATATCTGAAGGATGAGATGAACCGAAATTCCCTGATCCGGGAACATGACGATCTGTGGAAGAGCCTTAAAGATAAGGATATTGTGGGAGCAACCCGCTGCATGAAGCAGCATATAGACAGGCAGATGACCGGTGTAAAGAGCCGGATTAGTTGAAAATCCGCGATTGACATTCCGAAGCCGCAGGAATAAGATGGACAGGTATGGGGCATTAGCGCAGTTGGGAGCGCGCTACATTCGCATTGTAGAGGTCGTGAGTTCGAATCTCATATGCTCCATAGAAAGCCGGAATCCATATCGCGGAAGGATTCCGGCTTTTTTGGAGAGTAACCTCAGAACGGACATGCCTGTATGTCCGCTCGGGGCTTCCGGTCTCCTGCGGAGACCGATTGGTGAAGACCTTTGCGAAGCGAGACCGCTTACGATAACGAGCGAAAGTGGAGCGTTATCAAAATACGAAAGTAAAAACATATACACCTTCTGAAATCATCAGCTTCATGGATTCCGTGAAGAATATTTATTCGATCGTACGTCTTGTCGATCCGGAGGAATGCCGGGTCCTGACTATAGAGGAAGACGGGACGATCCATTTTGGAGAACAGTGCTTTGCGGCCTGGCATGCCAGTCAGCGCTGCGCCGACTGCATCAGCTTTCGGGCAAGCCATTCCCAGAAGTCCATGTCCAAGGTGAAGGTCTGCGATTGCCACAATTTCCATATTACATCTACGCCGATCCGTATTGAAACGCGACAGCGGACCATTTTCTGCTCTTTGGAACTGGGGACGGAGGATCTGCCGTCGGATGAGCCTGCAGTAGTGCCGGTTCCGGATACAAACAGTGCAGATTACCTTCTGACCCACGATATTCTGACGCGTCTGCTTAATACAGAAGGCTTTTTACGGGAGGTCCGCCAGAGGCTGGTCGATCATCCGGAAGGGAAGTATGCTATTCTCACCGGAAACATAAAAAGCCTGAAAATCCTCAACAGCCTGTATGGGCGTGCATATGGAGATTCTGTCATTATAGACCTTGCAGAATACATTGGCAGCCACGGCAGCAGCGAAGCAATTTTTGCCAGGGACCTTGCCGACGGCATCCTGGTGTTCGATAAGCTGGAAGCACTTGACCGGGATCGGATCTCTGAAAACCTGGCAGTACTTCAGGAACGGTTCAGCACGAAAGAGTTCCTCTTCTCTATGCACGTAGGGATGTATGAGATCAAGGACAAGACGATCCCGGTTGCGCAGATGGTCAATTATGCCGCACTGGCCATGCGTTCCATCGGAAACAGCAGTGAACGCAGCTTTGCTGTTTTTACCGATGAGATGATGGAAAATGAGATCCGCGAGCATAGAGTGATCAGTGCCTTTGACCAGGTAATGGAAGAAGGAAGGTTTTTAATGTACCTGCAGCCGCAGGTAGACGGCGACGGAAACTTTCTCGGCGCGGAAGCTCTGGTGCGGGTGCGGGAAACCGACGGCAGCATCACTCCGCCTGTAGTTTTTATAGGCATTCTGGAAAAATCAGAACAGATTTCCAAACTGGACCGCTATATATGGGAATGCGCTGCTTCCAAACTGGCAGAATGGAGCGCGGGCAGCAGCGAGACCCTGAAAAATGCCTATATTTCCATCAATGTATCTCCCAACGACCTCTATATGATGGACGTACCGGATACCATCGATGAGATCTGCAGGAAATATAAAGTGAATCCGTCCAGGCTTCACGTTGAGATAACAGAAACCTTTATCATGGGAGACCTGAATAACCGCACGGACAATATCAAAAGACTCCAGAAGCTGGGCTTTACTGTTGAAATTGACGACTTTGGAAAGGGCGCTTCTTCTCTTGCCCTTCTGGGACGGTCAAGCGCGGACGTACTGAAGGTTGACCGGGAATTTATCCGCAATATAGAGAAATCGGAAAAGGACTATTACATCATGAAATCGGTAATGGGTCTGACTATGAATATAGGGATGAATTCCATCATCGAAGGGGTTGAAACCAAAGAACAGCTGGAACTTCTTAGATCGATGGGCTGCAGGGTTTTCCAGGGCTTCTATTTTGCGAAGCCAATGTCGCCGGATGAACTTGAGGAAAAGTTCGGCTGACAGCAGGGTGCAGGTCCTGCAAGGAATAAGGACAGGATTTTTTTGGCAGACAAGTTCAATTTAGCTATAATAAAGTCTTCGGACGTCAGACAGGCGCCGGAGACTTTAACAATTTAAGAAGGAGAGGAAAAAGTTTTTATGACAGACAGCAAGGCATCTATATGGAACAGCAGAGACGCGGAAGCACTTCATGATTTCTGTGAAGATTACAAAAATTTCATGACAGGTCACAAGACCGAGCGTGAATTCGTCCGGGGAGCAGAGAAAATGCTTGCCGACGCAGGCGCGTATCGTCTGGAGGCAGTCATCAGTGCAGGAGAGTCACTCAAGACAGGTGACCTTGTCTATACGGACATGATGAAGAAATCACTGCTTGCCTTTCGCATAGGCAGAAAACCGATCACGGATGGAATCCGCTTCCTGGGAGCGCATATTGATTCGCCGCGTATGGACCTCAAACAGAATCCGCTTTATGAGGATACTAATCTGGCTATGCTCGAGACCCATTATTACGGAGGAATCAAGAAATATCAGTGGGTAACCCTTCCCATGGCCCTGCACGGCGTTATCTGCAGAAAAGACGGAAGCACGGTGAATATCTGCATCGGTGAAGATGCTTCAGATCCGGTATTCGGCGTAAGTGACCTGCTCATTCATCTTGCAGGAAAGCAGATGGACAAGAAGCTCTCAAATGGAGTAGAAGGCGAAAAGCTTAATATCCTGTGCGGCAGTATTCCGCTGGAGGGAGAAGAAAAAGAAGCCGTCAAGGCAAACGTACTGAGACTCCTGAAAGAAAAATATGATATAGAAGAAAAAGACTTTGTATCAGCTGAAATCGAGGTCGTTCCTGCCGGAGCAGCCAGAGATTACGGCTTTGACCGCAGCATGATCATGGCTTATGGCCAGGACGATAAGGTGTGTGCCTATCCTTCTCTTCGGGCCGTTCTGGATGAAAAGGAACCGGAATATACCGGCGTCTGCCTGCTGACCGACAAGGAAGAAATCGGAAGCGTAGGAGCTACCGGAATGCACTCCCGCTTCTTCGAGAATACTCTGGCAGAAGTCATGAATGCTCTGGGCTGCTACAGCGAACTGGAACTCCGCCGCGTTATGGTCAGAACGAAAGTACTGTCCTCGGACGTAAGCGCCGCGTTTGATCCAAATTATCCGGAAGTTATGGAACGCAACAACTGCGCCTATCTCGGCAGAGGACCGGTTTTCAATAAATATACCGGTGCCAGAGGAAAGAGCGGGTCAAATGATGCGAATGCGGAATATCTTGCATGGCTCCGCAGGACCATGGACGAGGAAGGAATTTTCTACCAGACCTCAGAACTTGGAAAAGTAGACGAAGGCGGCGGCGGAACCATTGCTTACATCCTTGCCAACCTCGGCATGGAAGTAATTGACTTCGGCGTTGCGGTCCTGAATATGCACGCGCCATGGGAGATCACAAGCAAGGCGGATGTGTACGAAACCTATCTGGCTTATCGGACTTTCCTCCGTTCATGATATAGGGAGAAGAAAAATGCATGACAAATTAACGAAACAGGATATTGAGAAGATGCAGGCAGAGATTGACCGCCGCAAGCTGGAGCTGCGGCCGCAGATCCTTGCGGAACTGAAGGAGGCGCGTGCCCAGGGAGATCTGAGCGAGAATTTCGAGTATTATGCCGCCAAGAAGGCCAGGGGCGAGAACGATGGAAGAATCCGTTACCTGGAGAACATGATCCGGACGGCTGTTATTGTGGAGGACCACTCGGACGCGGACCAGGTCGGTCTCGATAAGAGGGTAGTTCTTGCCTTTGACGGCAATGATGACGATACGGAAGAATATAAGATTGTCACAAGCGTCCGCGGAAATTCCCTGGAGGGCAGGATTACGCCGGAGTCGCCCTTAGGCCGCGCGCTTATGGGACACCGTCCGGGTGATAAGGTACATGTAAAGGTCAGCGATACGATTGAGTACGATGTCGTTATCAAGGAAGTTGCGCAGGATGATGAAGAGGATGAAATCCGCAAGTACTGATGAAAAAAGGATGAAATCCGCAAGTACGGATGAAAAAGGATGAAATCCGCAAGTACTGATGAAAAAGGATGAAATCCGCAAGTACGGATGGAAGAGGATATAATCCGCAGGCAGAAAGAAACGTATAGTTGTCTGGAAATTATGAAAAATCCATGAAATCTTCCTTCAATTATTGACACTTGCTGTCCGGAAGACGTATACCTTTTACATGATATAATTTTGACAGAGGAACTTTCTTTACGGGGAAAGAACTTCTGCAGGAGGTGTGGATTTATTGAAAGAAGTTAAATCGCCAAAGCGGCCTTTGATTTTTTATTACGGCATTGCTCTGATCCTGCTGCTGCTTCTGAATTTTTTTGTTTTTCCCAAGATTCAGTCCAGGCAGGTAGAAGAGACCAAATACAGCTATTTCCTGGAAATGCTGAGCGAGAAAAGAGTAGAAGACGTAAGTGTAGATTCTTCTACCGGAGTCATACAGTTTACCGATAAGAACGACAGTGAGCATATCTATAAAGTATATGCGATGGAGAGCAGCGACAGGCTGGTTGACCGGCTGACGGAAGCGGGCATCAAGGACTTTGATACCCCGATCATCGAACAGATGTCGCCTCTTTTGTCTTTCTTCCTGAGCTGGATCGTCCCATTTGCGGTTATTTATATTTTGGGTGCTGTTCTGATGCGTTCCATGACCAGGCGGATGGGCGATGGCATGGGAAATGCCATGAGCTTCGGCAAGAGCAACGCAAAGATCTATGTCCAGTCAGAAACCGGAATTAAGTTCAGCGACGTGGCAGGAGAGGAAGAAGCCAAGGAAGCACTGAAAGAAATTGTCGACTTCCTGCACAATCCTGCCAAATATACGGAAATCGGCGCGAAAATGCCTAAGGGGGCTTTGCTGGTAGGTCCCCCCGGAACAGGAAAGACCTTGCTGGCCAAGGCTGTCGCGGGCGAAGCGGGCGTACCGTTCTTTTCTATTTCCGGATCGGAATTTGTTGAAATGTTCGTAGGCATGGGTGCCGCAAAGGTCCGCGATCTTTTTAAGCAGGCAAATGAGAAGGCTCCCTGTATCGTCTTTATCGATGAGATTGATACCATAGGTAAGAAGAGAGACGGTTCCGGTTTTTCCGGAAATGATGAGCGTGAGCAAACCTTGAACCAGCTTCTTTCCGAGATGGATGGATTTGACGGGACAAAGGGAGTCATTATCCTGGGCGCCACCAACAGGCCGGAAACACTGGATCCCGCGCTTCTGAGACCGGGACGTTTTGACCGGAGGATTCCGGTTGAGCTTCCGGACCTTCAGGGACGTGAAGCAATCCTGAAGCTGCATGCCAAGGACGTCCGCATCGGCGATAATGTTGATTTTGGTGCAATTGCAAGAATGGCACCCGGCGCATCCGGTGCAGAACTTGCCAATATGATCAATGAGGCGGCTCTTCGTGCCGTTCGACAGGGAAGAAGATTTGTCAATCAGTCTGACCTGGAGGAAGCAGTTGAAGTTGTCATTGCAGGATACCAGAAGAAGAATAAGATCCTGTCTGACAAGGAGAAACTGATCGTTTCTTACCATGAGACCGGTCATGCACTGGTTGCCGCTATGCAGACGCATTCTGCTCCGGTTACAAAGATCACCATCATCCCCAGAACTTCCGGCGCCCTCGGCTATACCATGCAGGTTGATGAGGGAGAGCATAACCTGATGAGCAAGGAAGAACTGGAGAACCGCATTGCTACCTTCACGGGCGGCCGCGTGGCAGAAGATCTTGTCTTTCATTCAATAACAACAGGAGCTTCCAACGATATTGAACAGGCGACTAAGATGGCGCGTTCCATGATCACCCGTTTCGGCATGAGCAGTGAATTCGGCATGGTGGCCATGGAGACGGTAACGAATAAGTATCTTGGCGGAGATACCTCGCTTGCCTGCTCGGAAGCTACTTCCGGCAAGATTGACGAGATGGTTGTCGCGCTTGTAAAGAAGGAGTATAAAAAGGCGGAGAAAATCCTCTCCGACAACATGCCCAAGCTGCACGAGCTCGCGAAGTACCTGTATGAGAAGGAAACCATTACAGGCGTGGAATTTATGGAAATCCTCAACCGCCGCCCGGTAATCTCTGTTAAAACAGAAGCTGAGAAAGAAGAGAATAAAGCTGCAGCTGACTCCGGAGAAGAGAGCAGCAGCGATCAAAACAGCGGGAACTGACACCGGGAATGCCGGAGATGTTCATGTTGCGACTCCCGAAGACGGAAACAAAGTAGTATAATAAAAAGCGGAATCTTCCGCTTATCAACAGAAAAGAAAGGCACGAGAGGAAGCTTTCAACGGCAGGGACTCCCGCGCCTTTTCTGTTTTTTAAGAGAGCAGTGCGCGTGATAAACTATAAGCGGGCGTGCCGGATCTGCATAGAACAAAAGGGGGATAACTATGGCAGGGAAGAAAATGGAGCAGAAAGTATATGACAGAATGGACTGGGCGAGGATTGAGGCTCTGGTATATTCGGAAGAGGACCATCCCTCTGATATACTTGGACCCCATATTACGGAGGATGGAATTCTGATCGAAGCCTTCCGGCCGGATGCGGAAACTATGTACGTCAAAATAATCGACAGCGGGAAAAAGGTGAAGATGATCAGGGAGGACGAAGAGGGTTACTTTGCCGTCCTTATTCCGGGTGATAAAGTTCCGGATTACCGACTCGTCGCGGCAGGCGAAGGAAAAGAAGAGACGGAATATGCCGATCCTTATTTTTATCCCGGATTTATTACGGAAAAGGACGAGAGAAGATTTGCCGCGGGACGCCTCTTTGACTTATGGGATAAGCTTGGCGCGCATCCTTTGACGATCGGAGGCGTTTCCGGAACCGCCTTTGCAGTATGGGCGCCGAATGCGCTTCGCGTTTCCGTGGTCGGTGATTTTAACGGATGGGACGGCCGTGCGCTGCCTATGAACCGATCGGCGTCCGGAATATTCGAACTCTTTGTCCCGGGAGTTGGCGAGGGGCAGCTTTATAAATATGAATTAAAACTGAAAGACGGGCTTTGCTATCTGAAATCGGATCCTGTGGCTTTCTTCGCGGAATGCAATGACAATCACGCCTCCATTGTTCAGAATATGGATGGATTTGCATGGAATGATAAAAACTGGATGGAGAGCCGAAAGGCAAAGCAGTCCGACGAGGCTCCCATTTTTATCTATGAGATGAATCCGGAAGCCTGGAGCAGGAAAATGCTTGGCAGAGATTTTTCCTATCGTGAGACGGCGGAAGAGGTGCGGGATTATGTCCTGAAGGAAGGCTTTACCCATATTGAGCTGACTCCTCTTATGGAATATCCGGACGATGTCAGCAGAGGGTTTGAAACCAGCGGATATTTTGCTCCTACCGGGCGTTACGGCAGTCCGGCAGACTTCATGTATTTCGTAGACGTCTGCCATAAAGCCGGCATCGGCGTGATCCTGGACTGGGTTCCGGGCTTTTTTGCCAGAGGCAATGACGGCCTTTCCTCTTTCGATGGAACATGCCTTTATGAACATCTGGACCCCCGAAAGGGTGTCCACCCATTCTGGAACACCTTCCTGTTAAATAACGGAAGGCCGGAAGTATCCGGTTTCCTGATATCAGCAGCCCTCTTCTGGCTGAAATATTATCACATTGACGGACTTCGGACCGTTGAGCTGGCGTCCATGCTTTACTTGGACTATGGCAGAAGAGACGGGGAATGGATTGCCAATATTTACGGCGGCAATGAGAATCTGGAAGCCGTTGATTTTGTCCGCCGCATGAATAATGAGCTGAAGGCGCAGTATCCCGACGTAATCCTGGCGGCAGAAGATACCTCAGGCTGGCCGGAAATTACAGGCAATACAGAGGATGGAGGACTAGGCTATGATTACGTCTGGAATTTCGGCTGGCAGAAGGATTACCTCGATTATATTCAGCTGGATCCCTTCTTCCGGGGGGCCCATCAGGATGATCTGACACTCAGCTTTGTCTATGCCTACAGTGAACGCTTTATCCTGCCGCTATCAGACAATCCGTCCGGCAGGCTTGAAACTGCGATGCCGGACCGTATGCCCGGGGCAAAGATTAGGAACAAGCTGGCGAACTTAAGACTCAGCATGGCCTATATGACGGTTCATCCGGGTAAAAAAATGCTTTTCGCAGGAATTGAAAACGGTATTATGCATAGGTCTGTCTTTGAAGAAAGCGGAAGGCTGATCGCGGATGAAAACCAGAAAAAGATGGAGGCTTTCACCGCTGACCTGACAAAGCTTTATAGGAGCCAGCCGGCTCTGTACAAGAAGGATACAGATTCGGATACGGTTGAGTGGATCAGCAATCTGGATGCCAGAAGAAATCTCCTGATCTTCCAGCGAAAATCAGATCAGAAAGAACAGAACCTGCTGGTTGTCTGCAATTTTTCCAATGTTGAGTATGACGGCTTCCGGGTAGGCGTGTCTCTTCCGGGAAAATATAAAGAAATCTTCAATTCTGATGCGGAAGCTTATGGAGGAAACGGCGCTGTCAATCCGAGAGTCAAGATGACGTCCAAAATTGAATGCGACGAAAGAGAATACTCTGTCAAGCTGAAAATCGCTCCGCTTGCGGTGGAAGTCTACCGCTATAGCAGTGAGGTTCAGCCTGTCCATGGAAATGCGTCAGCCAGGAAAGAAAAAGAAAGCGCGCCGGCTGCCAAAGCAAAAAAAACAGGCAGCAGGAAGACGAACGCAGCGAATTCCGCAAGCTTGAAAGCAAAGCTGGAAGAGAGTTTTTACCAGGAAGAAAAAGCCGGCGTTAAAGCGGAACAGCCGGGAAGAAAGAGGAAAAAAGGTTAAAAATGGATTTCCATATGATATTCATGTCATCATCAGCAGGAACAGTACAGGAAGCAATTGAAAACCTGCCGGAAACAGCGGAAGAAGCAAAAACTTCACTGACCCAGCTGAGAAACTGGGCACTGTCGACCGGAGGGAGGGCTCTTGATTTCCTGATCCGGGCAGCATTTGCTGTACTGATTTATTTCATCATCACGAAGATTACGAAGAAGTTCTGCAGCTGGCTTGGCAAACGCTTTGAAAAGGTCAAAATGGATCCGTCCGTAAGCCGTTTCATTGTGTCGCTTGTCCGCTACATCGTCCTGATCTTTACAATCATTACCATTATCGTACAGCTCGATATCGTAGAAGCTTCCTCCATTGCCGCACTGATTGCTTCTGCCGGCGTAGGCGTATCTTTAGCTTTGCAGGGAACGCTTTCAAACTTTGCAGGCGGAATCCTCCTTTTAATCCTGAGACCTTTCCGGTCCGGTGATTATATTAAAGTACCTTCAGAGAACGTCGAAGGTACAGTTCGAACAATTGATATGTACTACACTGTGATCTCTACCATAGACAACACGGAAATTTCCATACCCAATTCCAAGCTGACCAATAATTCCGTTGTCAACATTACGGCACAGAAGAAGAGGAAACTTGAAATTGTAACCGGAATCTCTTATGATTCCGATCTGAAAAAAGCAAAAGAAATCCTGGCGGATCTTCTGGACAAGGACAGCCGCGCTCTTAAGGAAGACCGGCAGATTTTCGTCTCAGAACTGGCAGACTCCACGGTCAAAGTGGGATTCCGCGTCTGGGTTAAAACAGACGACTATTGGAATGTCCTATGGGACACCAATGAAAAGATCAAGCAGGCTTTCGACACAGCCGGAATCGAAATCGCCTACAACCAGCTGGATGTGCATATGAAGAAAGAGTAAGGGAAAAGCTTGCAATTGGCATGCGGCAGTGCTATACTTGCACAAGTAATTAGTGTAACTTATTGATAGGAGTGGGCGCTGCCCACTCCTATTTGTGTGTATAAGTCCAGTTGCAAAGCGGGGGCGCTTGGGCTGCTTGCAGACCAAAGTGACCGCGCTTTAGCAACGACAACAGACATGAGCATGGAGCGCGACAGCGCGTAATGCGAATGCCTGTTAGCATGGCGGGAGTGCGAAGCAAGGAGCCATGCGTAGGACTTATACATGTAAAAAAGTCCAGTTGCAAAGCGGGGGCGCTTGGGCTGCTTGCAGACCAAAGTGACCGCGCTTTAGCAACGACAACAGACATGAGCATGGAGCGCGA
>JAXJVN010000085.1:0-2000 GCA_036308545.1 Eubacterium sp.
GATAAGTCTCGTCAATTAAGGCGATACCAGGAAAAATCCGGTGTTGTTGGTATCCCGCACGGATTGTGCCGACTACTCCCTTATTTGCTGTTATTGTATCGGAAAATTGTGAACTTTTCGGCTCAGTCACATTTTCTGTGTGATGCAGGGTTCCGGTCATAGTCCCGACGGCTGATGTCGAAGATCTTCAGGAAGAAGTATTCGTCATCTGGATAGCCATAGCCCTGCCGCCTGAGTGTTTTGATCTTGTTGTTCAGTCCTTCGATCTTTCCGGCTGAGATCCGGTAAGTCGCATGGGCAATGATACCTTCAAAGTGGTTTTCAATCAGGCGGCCGAACCACCGCAGATGTCTGTTCCCTGTGGCGAAGCAGATATCTATGGTCTCAGTCATCATCTCCGCCATGACTACTTCACTGGTCTGCCGGTACGCCTCGCTGAGTTTCTCCTTGATGAGATCCAGCGTGAACAGGAGCTCGTTTTCCGCAAGGAGCGCGTCATACTTTGCCTCATATCCGGACTTCCGGATGACCTCTTCCTTATTGAAGAGACCGCCGCCCTTTGACAACACTTTGCCCTCAGATGCTTCCTGATCCTTCCGCTGAAGGGTCGAGCGGCTGGACGTAAGGATATAGCGGGTGCGCTTGAGTGCCCTGGCTGCTTCGAGGTTTCCTTCTTCAGTGAGCCGTCTCTGCTCATCGCGCCGGACTTCGCTGACCACCTTATCATTGAAGTTTTTGACGATGTGGAAGTAGTCGAATACCGGCTGGATCCATTCGCAGCGCTCCTCGAAGGCCTCCTGGAAATCGGAATTCATGTCGCAGGCGACAGCTTCTACGCTTTCCATCCACTCCATCCCGACATGGTCAATGAAGTCGTAGACGACCTGCTTCTTCTTGCCGTGGCCGATCCAGAGGACGTGGCCGCGCTCCATGTCGATGATGTGCGTAGCGTAGCGGTGCCCGTTATGCAGCTTGAACTCATCGATACCAAGAAACTTTGCCTTATGTTCCGGCTTACGCAGCTTTTTGCCGTCAATCGTATACGCATCCTGCAGGCGCTTTTTATCGATTGCCTTGACAACGTTTTTCCCAAGGCCGGTGATCTCGGAAACCTGCTTGAGTGTATATGTTCCATGAGCCAAAAGATCCCGGGTGTACTGGTACAGTTCTTTCGTGATCCGGTGCCCATCCGCTTTAAAAGAGATGAACTGGGAATGTGTCCCGCCGCATTCCGGACACCGAAACTGGTTATGCGGAAACACAACACTGGAGAGATTCCCGCCGATGCAAAGATGCCGCAGAGTGATCTCCGGATGCTGGTTCACATGCATCCTCGCGCCGCACTCCGGACAGACCGTTTCTTCCGGAGGGACATCCAGCGTACCGTGGTAGCAGAAGACTTTTCTGCCGGATACCGCTTCATGAACGGTAGTCTCCGTATTATGGAAGCCATACAGGCAGCACGGAATCATCAAAAAATCTGTTGATTCTGCAAATGTGAGTTGTCCGTCAGCCTCAGGTCGGATATACTGCATGATGAAGGGTCTCCTTTGGATTGTGGTATCTCATCTTGCCAGGATGATACGTACAACCTTACAGGATGATCCTTCTTTTATTCAAGTGTAAAGGTGCAAAGTGTTATAAGCAGGCTGTTCTTAGGCTCCTGAGCCTGAGGCATAGAAACAGCCACCCTGCGAAGCAGGGCCTGCCCTTGGCGGGTTCTGGCAGAAACGCTATACTGAGCAGCCGATATGGTGAAGAAGGCAGGCTGTTCTTGAGTTCTTCACCGTCGGCACTTAAGCCGCAGCGTTTCTGACAGGTTCAGTCAAGGGTGGCGTACGTAACCAGTAACCATCAAGCACACAGAAAAAGTGATTGACCCAACTTTTCAACAGATTGCTTTTGGACAAAAACCGTTGATTGTCCAAAAAACGGAGGAAAATATGAAAAGAAGATGGAAACTGACCATTCTTGTGCTGCTGGCATTGACGCTGCTGTAC
>JAXJVN010000086.1:0-7297 GCA_036308545.1 Eubacterium sp.
CTTCGCTCGGTCGCTTCTAAACGGTCTCCACCGGAGACCAGAAGCGCCGAGTGGGTATGCGAGCATACCCGTTCGGCTCACTGCTCGCGTAAATATAAAAAGAGCAGCATCCCATCTCTGAGGATTGCTGCTCTTTTTATCGTTTTTTCCTTTTAATTTTTTAAAATGAAGAAAATCCGGCTTCTTCAACTGGCAGAACAGGAGTCCGTTCTTCCGGTTCCTGCGTACAGGCAGCTCTAGATAGTTTTCCTTCAAGTCTTATAGCTCGGAATACCCGTAGTTATTGACCAGTGCGTCAATCGGAATGCCTTTTTTGCAGAAAGGACAGTCATGTGCCTTATAGGTTGTATATTCCGGAACGTCTGACGGATGAAACGCTGCATGGATGGGCATGCCGGCTACAGACCCGGCTGCGCTGAAGATTGCCGCAACGCCGGTTATCTCTGCCTGATAGTACTTCAGGCAGTCAATCGCGGTATTAAGAGAACGTCCTGTAGTGATGGACCCCATCAGGACGAGCGCATGCTTGCCGCGGATAGCAATCTGCATATTATCACGGAAGATAATCTGTCCGGAT
Source organism: Eubacterium sp. (assembly GCA_036308545.1). Classification (GTDB taxonomy): domain Bacteria; phylum Bacillota; class Clostridia; order Lachnospirales; family Lachnospiraceae; genus Bilifractor. The sequence goes on from JAXJVN010000086.1 coordinate 578, forward strand.
GGTCCGTACTCAGGGGAAACGACATAAATCGTTTGATGCGCATTATAAGAAAGGATTCCTTCTCTTGTAAGTTCTTCCGCAAGATAGGTACCGATCACTTCTGTTCCGTCCAGGCACACAATCGTATCAACCGGAGTATCAGTAGAATAACAGGGTGCCAGAAGGCTGGCAACGCCATGAGCTTCGCTGCATCGCGTCTTCATAGTTGTGATATCCATGTAGCAGTTGATATGCGAATTCGGTGTAGCAAAATGTCCATGAATAACCTTAAGCGTAACATTCGGGTTCATACTGGATGGAATTTTTACATAGTCTTTGTTCATTGAAACACCTCCATACATTTTTCAGAGAATTCCCTCTGTAAGCTTCTACGACGAAAAAGCAGCTGAGCAAATGTGCCGGATCCTTATTATTCATCGTACTGGTATCAAATCCCCCAACCTGATACAAAAATACAAACCTGTCAGAATTTTCTATAAATAATTCCTTTCTCTCCGTCTGTTATAGGAAAGCTGTCAGATTTGTATCAACAAAAAGATTATAACAGCCTTGCTGTTCCATTTTCAATACAAAAAAAGCCTCTGTAATCCTTATCTTTAAGAACTACCAAGGCTTTTGTTCGTGAAAAGAACATATAATGGTTTACGCGTGCCGGCAGAGGGAATCGAACCCTCACGCCATTGCTGACAACAGATTTTGAGTCTGTCTCGTCTACCAGTTCCGACATGCCGGCAAAAGCGATACCACGTAATATTATCACAGCGATAAGAGAAAAGCCAGAAAAAGATTCCGACCTTCTCTTATTTTTTGCTATCACTCTTTTTTTCCAAACATTTTCTTATATTCCGGCGTGAAGTCCAGGGTTGCGAAGTAATCTTTAAGTGTTTCCGGACGACGGATCAGTTCAAAGCTTCCGTCTTCTTTTAAGAGGACTTCCGCTGACCACAGGCGGCCGTTGTAATTGTATCCCATGGAGAAGCCATGCGCGCCGGTATCATGGATGAAGAGCAGGTCGCCCATTTCTATTTCCGGCAGTATGCGGTCTACTGCGAATTTATCATTGTTTTCGCAAAGAGCTCCGGTTATGTCATATTTATGGTCACAGGGCAGGTCTTCTTTGCCCATGACCGTTATATGATGATAAGCCCCGTACATAGCCGGTCTCATCAAGTTGGACGCACAGGCATCTACACCGATATACTCCTTATAAATATGTTTCTCATGGATTGCCCGGGTAACAAGCGCACCGTAGGGTCCCATCATAAAGCGGCCCATTTCCGTGTAAATTTCAACGTCATCCATTCCTGCGGGAACCAGGACCTCATCATAAACCTTATGAACGCCCTCTCCGATCGCCAGGATATCATTCGGTTCCTGGTCCGGTTTATAGGGAATTCCCACGCCGCCGGAAAGGTTGATGAATTTCACATGGCATCCGGTCTCTTTCTGCAGCTTCACAGCTAGATGGAAAAGGACGCCGGCCAGCTTTGGATAATATTCGTTGCTCACGGTATTGCTTGCCAGAAAAGCATGGATTCCGAACTCTTCTGCCCCTTTGCTCTTAAGAATGCGAAAAGCCTCAAAGAGCTGCTCGGTCGTCATGCCATATTTCGCATCGCCGGGATTGTCCATGATGCCGTTGGAAAGCTCGAATAAACCGCCCGGATTGTAACGGCAGCTGATCCTCCTGGGAATTTTCCCAAGTGTTTTTTCCAGATAATCAATGTGAGTAATATCATCCAGATTGATAGTGGCTCCGATCTTCGCCGCTTCCTGAAACTCCTCTGCGGGCGTATCATTGGACGAGAACATGATCTCATTTCCTGAAAAACCCATTGCGTCAGAAAGGACCAGTTCCGCCAGGGAAGAACAGTCTGTGCCGCATCCGTATTCTTTCAGGATTTTGATCAATGCCGGCGTAGGCGTCGCCTTGACCGCAAAATATTCGCGGAAGCCCGGATTCCAGGCGAAAGCCTTTTTCACCTTTTCCGCATTTTCACGGATTCCCTTCTCATCGTAAAGATGAAAAGGAGTGGGAATCTCTCTTGCAATTTCTTCCAGTTTCTCTTTTGTGGTAAATGGTGTTTTTTTCATCCGGATTCCTCCCTTTCTCGCTTATAATCGGCGTCCTTCTATACCAGTTGCAATAGACCGTGTTAAATGAAACGGCTAATCAACGGCATCTGTAAATGACAATGTCGAAGTGAGTGCAGGTATGCCCTTCACAAATATCGATCAGCCTTTCTCCATATAATCATTTTACATGTTCATGAGTGAACAGATGGTCCTGGCAGTACTCATAGTTCCCATTGCATTTAGAACAGAAGCGGAACTCCAGGTTCGGATCATCCAGTTCAGTCCTTCCGCATACTGCACAGCGGTGCTTAGCGATTCTTCCGTCCGGAAGCCTGTAGCCGAATCCGCCCGGTATAGAACCTGCCTGGCGGTTTTCATTACTATTTCCATAAGCAGCATCGCTGTTCCTGCCATAAACGTGGTGGTCTTTTTCCTGGCCGGGACCGGTCTGGTCCGGACCGCTCCGGCTTCCACCGGCAAAAGGTCCCTGTCCCTTTTGCTGTCCGCCGAAAGGATTGGCTTTTTTCCAATTCTGCTGATTTCTTCCCATGTTCATCTGCCGCTGAAAATTCTTTCTTCTGCGGCGGTCGGCAAAGGTGCCATGTCTTTGTCCTCTCATGATAAAGAAAAACAGGATAGCCGGAGCCAGCGAACAGATTACCATGACCAGGGTCGGCAGTCCAAAGACCGCGCCTAAACTGAACATGGAGATCACATCGTAGAAGATATAGACGATATCGATAACGGCCATATATTTCATCTTGAGCGGAATAACGAAGAAAAGCATAACCTTCATATCCGGATAGGTTATGGCAAAGCCAAGCGGGATAGACAGGCTGACATAGTAGGTCGAATATGCAAGTTCGTACATGAAAGGCTCAATTCCGGTTATCAGATACAAAAGGAAAGCTCCGACAACCGTCATGAAAAGTCCGAAGAAAATATAGAGATTGTACAGAAAATCCCCCCATGTCTGCTCCAGAATCGTTCCAATCTGGTAATAAAAAACCAGCATCACAATGGTCAGAAAGTTAAGAGAAGTCGGCGGCATCAGGATCCAGGAGACAAGGCGCCAGATCTGTCCCTTCAGAATCAGGCTGGGGCTCAGGAAAAGAGACGAGATGATGCCGGGATAACCGTGTGTGCTAATCACAAGCAGGATGTATCCGATGACATAGGTCGTGATAATATATAAGGTCAGATGCTTGATAGCATAACGTCCGAATTTCCGTTCCAGCTTATTTAAAAAATTCATAACTCACACTTTCTCTTTACCGCAGCTTATCTGATCAGCAAGTTATCTTAACCGCATTATAACTGCAGTTTTCTCTCATTCGTGATTCTTCTCATCCGCCAGTTCCAGGATTTCCAGGGGATCATCAATAATACAGTCCGCCTTGTAAGCTTCCAGTTCTGCCCTTGGCCGGAAGCCCCAGCTGACGCCAACTGCAAAAAAGCCGGCATTGTGGGCGGTTTCCATATCCGTATTCGTGTCTCCAAAATAGAGGACTTCTTCTCTCTTTACTCCCAGAATGGCAATCGTCTGAAGCGCACCTTTTGGATCCGGCTTAATCGGGATATTTTCTGATGCCCCCTGCAGGTGATCAAAAATCTCCCTTCCGCAAACATTTTTTCCAAAGAAATGATCTATGACTTCCTTTACCTGAAGGTCCGGCTTATTTGACAGGACTGCACAGGCAATTCCCCTGTCCTTAAGACCCTTCAGTGCTTCTATTATATGCGGATAAGGTTCCACTTCATAGAGCGGATCCTCCGCAAAGAGCTTATGAGCAAGCGGAGAACCCTGTTCAAAAAACTTCAGTTCCGGGTCTCCGGCATCCTTCAGTGCTCTTTTCAGTGAGTTATCCAGCCCGTCCCCCGCATAATAGTTAAAATTTTCCACCGGCATGGACGGAAGCCCGAACCGGTTCAAGGTCCTGTTGACCGCTTTTGCAATGGAAGCCTGCGTCCTTAAAAGGGTACCGTCCAGGTCAAAAATACATGCTTTAATCAATTTTTTTCCTCTGTGAATACATCATTTTTCCTGTTTGCAGGAATCCCACGAAAGATGATGAAGGTTCCCATACCGTGCCATTCTGTCAAAGCCATTTTGTCTCAGTGCTTCATAAAGGATAATAGCAACGGAATTAGACAGGTTCAGCGACCTCGTATCTCCCCACATGGGAATACGGATACAGGCTTCCGGATGCAAAACCAGTATCTCCTCCGGTATGCCGGCTGACTCCTTGCCGAACATGATAAAATCATCCGGTCCGAAGCGAACGTCCGCGTAGGTCTGCCTGGCTTTCGTAGTAGCATACCACAAGTGCGGCGGCTGTATTTCTTCTAACTCTTCGGCATTGCTGCTTTCCCCGCATTCAGTCTCGGAAAAACAATTTTTTCCGCCATAATTCCCTGCAAAGCAGATTTCCCTGTGCTTATCCAGAAAATCTTCATAGTCCGTATAACGGGTAAGATTCAGCTTTTCCCAGTAATCCATCCCCGCACGTTTAATATTCCTGTCACTCAGGATAAAGCCAAACGGTTCAATCATGTGCAGCGCCGTATTCGTCGCCACGCATGTCCTGCCGATTGCGCCGGTATTAAAAGGGATTTCAGGTTCATGCAAGATAACATTAAGCATAATAACACATTTTCCATAATAAATATCTGAACGTTTTGTGACGTCTTTCTGCAAAAAAGCGAAGAAGGACCGCGCCGCGGCTGCTTTACCGGAGGTGAAGCAGATCCGCACTGCGGCTGCTTTTCCGTAAGTGAAGCAGATCCGCACTGCGTCTGCTTTACCAGAGGTGCAGCAGCTTGACGCCAAATCTTGCAGCTTTGTAAACCGGCGTCTCGAGATCACCGGCTGCTTCCTGCAGTTTCCGGCGGATGGGAATGGACTGCGGACATTTTCGTTCACAGGCACCGCATTTTACGCAGAGCGATGCGCTGGTCGGTTTATGGCGCAGGATACTGGTGCGCAAATAGTCAGTTCTCCCGCTTTTGCGGCTCTCTATATACATCTCATTCCAGCAGCGGAAGGCGCCCGGAATATCCACGCCGTGCGGGCAGGGCATACAGTAAGAGCAGCCGGTACATCCCACCTTCAGATACCGGTTAATGGCGTCCTTGACCTTGTCCAGTACCTCCTGGTCTTCCTGTCCAAAGAAATGATCCAGCCCGTCCTCCTGCGGGACTTCTTCCGCGATCCGGATATTTTCCTTTACCATATCCATGGAATTCATCCCGGAAAGGACAACCGTGATCTCTTTCTGTTTCCAGAGCCAGCGGAGCCCCCATTCAGCCGAAGACCACCCATGCGGATTTTCCGAAAAAACAGTTTTTGCCTCAGCCGGCAGCTGATTGACCAGGCGTCCTCCGCGCAGCGGTTCCATGATGATGACCGGAATCCCCCTGGCGCTTGCCGCCTCAACTCCTCTTCGCCCCGCCTGGGAAAATTCGTCCATATAATTATACTGGACCTGGCAAAAATCCCAGTCATAGGCATTCAGGACCTTGAGGAACATATCCGTGTTGCCGTGAAAGGAGAAGCCAATCTGCCGGATCTGGCCTTTGGCTTTCTTATCACGGATCCAATCTTCAATCCCCATATTGACCATTTTTTCCCAGGAACCTATATCCGTAACCATATGCATGAGGTAATAGTCAATGTGGTCAGTCTGAAGGCGGGTCAATTCCTCCTGAAAGGTTTTTTCCACCTGCGCGATTGACTTCATGAGATAATGAGGCAGCTTCGTTGCCAGATTAATCTTCTCTCTTAACCCTTTGTTCCGTGCAAAAATCTTACCCAGCAGGACTTCATTTCCCGTATAAATATAAGCGGTATCGAAATAGTTGACACCCCGGTCAACCGCATAAAGGAGCTCCCGCTCTGCTTCCTCCAGATCAAAGCCGGTGCCTTTCTTCCGAAAACGCATGCATCCAAATCCAAGAACAGATAGTTTATTGCCATAACGGTCCAGACGATACTGCATTGTCCTTCCTTTTCCTCTTTAAAATTTCAAGTTTTTTGTCTTTTTTACTCACACCATATTATAAGAAAGGGTCAGGATTTGCAAATATGCCTTTTGCTATATTCGTAAAATTCTTGCAAATGCTGCTTAAATATTACGAAGGATATGCTATAATGAACTGCACAAATAACGTTTTCGCTTTCAAAAGGCGGCAAAATCATAAACCGTTTCAGATAATTGTTTTTACAGGAGGTCTTATATTATGTCAGACGAAGGCAATAAACCGGGACTGGGTTGGAATCAGGAACCGGATCAGCCCTACAATCCCTGGAGCGAAACAAATCCGTCTCAGGAACGCATGCAGAACGGTCCGGAATCCTGGAATCAAAGCCCGAATCAGGATACCCGCCAGGAATGTAATGCAAACAGTCCTGAATCCTGGAACCAGAATGACCGGCAGGAATGGAACCAGAGCAATCAGCAGGGATGGGACCGGAACGCTCAGCAGGGATGGAACCAAAACACTCAGCAGGGATGGAACCAAAACGCTCAGCAGGGATGGAACCAAAACGCTCAGCAGGGATGGGACCAAAACGCTCAGCAGGGATGGAACCAAAACGCTCAGCAGGGATGGGACCAAAACGCTCAGCAGGGATGGAACCAAAAC
>JAXJVN010000087.1:0-6432 GCA_036308545.1 Eubacterium sp.
CCCTCAGCCAACGAAATTTAAGCGAAGATTTGGAACAGGGAGCGCAGCAGTGGTTTGTGGAGCGGCCGGTACTTAGGGCGCAGCGTCTGTTTGCAGACGATGCACCCTTAGTACCGCTGCCAGCGGAACAAAGCGGGAGCGTCCCTGCAAGCCCCTGTTCAAATCGAAGCGTAACATTTCACTAAATAACAGTTTAGCGCAGCGCAGCACCTCTGTTTTATAAAAAATTAAGAGAAAAGCGACCCTGCCGGGGAAAATTGTCTGTATCCCCTATGCTATAATCATACCGTATGAAGAGTTAGATGTGTTTCGATACGTGCTGCGGAGATTTTTGATTTATTCTATTTGGCAGGAAGATTATGAAAAAAGAACCCAGACAGATGAGCCTGAAGGGCAGGATCAGGATTGCCTTTCTGTGTACTTTATTTATACCGGCTATCCTGACAACGGTCATGCTGGTGATCGTGTCCCGTTTCGGCGCAAGAAATTTCAATAAGGTTCCGGTTGATGCCCAGGTGTGGCTGCTGGAGATTATTATGCTGATCGCCATTATCCTGACGGTAACGGTTTTTATCATGTACTACTGGATTTATCTTGGGGTCCTGGGACCAATCAGTATACTGAAGGTTGCCGCGAAAAACATCCAGGAGGGCAATCTGGATGTCCCGGTTAAGCAATCGGAAGGCGGCGTCAGGGAGATGAATGAGCTCTGCGATACCTTTGAGGAGATGCGTCTTAGACTTAAGGAATCTCAGGAGCAGAAAATCCGCAACGACAAGGAAAACCGAGAACTGATCAGCAACATTTCCCACGATCTGAAGACACCGGTTACTACGATTAAAGGCTATGTGGAAGGAATCCTTGACGGAGTCGCGGATACCCCGGAAAAGCAGAAAAAATACCTGCACACGGTGTATAATAAGGCTGACGACATGAGCCGCCTGATCGATGAGCTGACGCTTTATACCAAGATTGATACTAATAACATTCCGTATACCTTTGCCAAGATTAATATTGCGGATTATTTTGCGGACTGCGCGGATGAGCTGTCCGACGAACTGGAGGCACGGGGTATAGAACTGACATACTTTAACTATCTGACGGAAGATGACATTGTCATCGCAGATGCAGAACAGCTTAAGAGGGTCATTAACAATATCATTGGGAATTCCGTCAAGTATATGGACAAGCCGAAAGGAATCATAAATATCCGGCTTCGCGACGCAGGGGATTTCGTCCAGGCAGAATTTGAAGATAACGGCAAGGGTATCTCCAAGAAGGACCTGGGGAGAATTTTTGACCGCTTTTACCGCGCGGACTCCTCCAGAAATTCGCGCAAGGGTGGAAGCGGAATCGGCCTTTCCATCGTCAAGAAAATCATCGAGGACCATGAAGGACGTGTCTGGGCATCCAGCAAGGAAGGCGTCGGTACGACTATGTACTTTTCTTTGAGAAAGTACCATGAACCTGTACCGGAGGATGAATTGCAGGAAGCAGGTGCGGAAGGAAACGGCAATCCGCTGGAAGCGGAAAAGAAAGGAAAATCCAGAGAAAAAGCAGGACGGCCAAAAGAGAAGACAGTATGGTCTAAAGAGAAAATGGCATGGTCCAAAGAGAAGCCGGTCTGGCCGAAAGAAAAAACAGGAAAGTCCAGGAAAAAATCTGAAGCAGATAAGATCAGTCTGCCGGGGGGAAAAAAGAAATGAAGAAAATTCTGATTATTGAAGATGAAGAGGCAATTGCGGATCTTGAGAAAGATTATCTGGAGCTGTCCGGATATGAGGTGGCAATTGAAACGTCCGGAGATACCGGACTGGAAAGGGCATTGAAGGAAGAATTTGACCTGTATATTCTGGATCTCATGCTTCCGGAAATAGATGGATTTGAAATTTGCAAAAAAATCCGGGAGAAAAAGAATGTGCCGGTTATTATCGTGTCTGCCAAAAAAGACGACATGGACAAGATCCGCGGTCTGGGCTTAGGCGCCGACGACTATATGACCAAGCCTTTCTCACCCAGCGAGCTGGTGGCACGCGTCAAAGCGCATCTGGCGCGTTATGACAGGCTGGTAGATACAGGGAGACAGCCCAACAGCATCGTAGAAATCCGCGGCATCAAAATTGACAAGACAGCCCGTCGTGTATGGGTCAACGGAGAAGAGAAGAATTTTACGAACAAGGAGTTTGACCTCCTGACCTTCCTGGCAGAGAATCCCAACCATGTTTTTACCAAGGAAGAACTCTTCCGCAAGATCTGGAATATGGAATCAGTCGGCGACATCGCTACGGTCACGGTTCACATCAAGAAGATCCGCGAGAAAATCGAGTTTAATACTTCAAAACCTCAGTACATCGAGACCATATGGGGCGTAGGCTATCGCTTCAAGGTATGACGATAGCGCTGTTCTCGTTTTCGGTTAAGCACTGAATTTATGTGAAAAGAAAGGCTGCCGCGCTTTTGATATGCGGCAGCCTTTCTTTCAGACCGCTTTACCGAGAGGTGAAGTCTGTGTTATATTTATTTGATAACTACAGTGTCGGAGTTCAGGTTGACCTGCCTGATGAAAACAGGTTCTTGCGGCCGGATGATGCGCAAGGCCTGCTTCCGTACCCGGAAACATCACGTGCATGGCTTGACGCAGCACCCGGAAACGTCAGGCGCACAGGCTTGCTGCAGATTGGATACAGGACTGATGTCAAAACTCTATTACATAATGGGAAAAAGCGCAACGGGCAAGGACCATATCTATGAAATGCTGCTCTCAGACCCGTCGCTTGGATTGAAGCCATTTGTCATTTATACGACAAGACCCATGAGAAAAAACGAAGAAGACGGAAGAGAATATTTTTTCCGCGATCAGGATTTCCTGGAGCAGCAGAGAGCAGCAGGTAAGATTATCGAAGAGAGACTTTACCATACCGTGCAGGGACCCTGGTATTACTTTACAGCTGATGACGGGCAGATTACAGACGGCGGAAGCGATGACCATCTGGGAATAGGGACCCTGGAGTCCTATTGCAAGCTTGTCAGGTATTTCGGAGCGGACAAGCTGGTTCCGCTCTATATTGAGACCGGAGACGGATTTCGAATTGAGCGGGCGCTGAAAAGGGAGAAGAAGCAGGAAAATCCTGATTACCGGGAAATGTGCCGGCGTTTTCTGGCGGATTCCGAGGACTTTTCCGAGGATAAGCTGGAGAAAGCAGGAATCCGGAAACGCTTTCAGAACAATGATACGACGCTGGAAGAAGTGGCAGGGGAAATCAGAAAGTATATCCTTTCCGAAAAGGCCTGAACCCTCTTTCATAAGCAAAGTTATCTTATAAATAATCCGGAACTTTACACTGCGGTTCGTTCCGCAACTTTCCTCTGTGATTGGTTTTGGAACTTTAAGCTGCAGTCAGGGAAGGATGCTTCATTCTTTCAGGGAATGAAATCCTTCTGACAGATGCACAAGAAAGGAAGTAGACCTCAAGATGCGTGATCCTGGGAAGGCAGAAACGTTTGCAAGTATCGTCGGACGCAAGGAAGAAGTAGCATATCTGCAGGATGCAATCCGTGAGAATAAAATTTCGCACGCTTATATTTTCGGCGGCGAGAAAGGATCCGGCAAAAGGATGCTTGCATCCATCTTTGCCATGACGCTTGAGTGCGAGAAGCATGAAACTGAGCCATGTCAGGTATGCTCATCCTGCAAGAGGTTTTTGTCAGGCAACCATCCTGATATCCGCTATGTGACCCACGAGAAGTCGAATTCTATCGGAATTGATGAAATCCGCAGCCAGCTTGTGGATGACGTGGAGATCCGTCCTTATGACTGCAGATATAAAATTTATATCGTGGATGAAGCACAGAAGATGACGGTTCAGGCACAGAACGCTCTTTTGAAAACGATTGAAGAACCGCCCGAATATGCGGTTATTATCCTGCTGGCGGAGAATCCGGACGCGATGCTTCCGACGGTTCTGTCACGCTGCGTCCGCCTGGACCTGAAACCGGTCAGCGAAGGCGAGATCAAGGAATTCCTGATGACGCAGATGCACGTCCCGGATTATCAGGCGGAGGTAGAAGCGACCTTTGCTCAGGGCAATATCGGGACAGCGAAAAAAATAGCGGAGTCCCGTGACTTCATTGAACTCACGGACCGGGCGATCTATCTTTTGAAGCGCTCCCGGGATATGTCCATTGCGGATATGCTGGAGGAACTGCATTCCTTCTCAGAGGAAAAAAGAAACATTTACGAATACCTGGATATCTTTGAGATGTGGTTCCGGGATGTCCTGACCTTCAAGGCAACCAGGGACGCAGACAGTCTGATTTTTCAGAATGAGGTCCATGCCATTATAGACCGGGCGGAAGTCAGCTCCTATGAAGGTCTGGAGAAAATCATCCAGGCAATCGGAACAGCCAGGACCAGACTGAAGGCAAATGTTAATTTTGACCTGACGCTGGAACTTATGATGATGACCATGAAGGAAAATTGATTGCAGTGTCAAGAACTTATGCCCACGTCAAGCTTGGCTGTAAGTGAGACATAAGCTGCTGACACGCCCCGCAATGAGCATGAGGCGGTTCGAAGCACCGTGAGACACATATTCCACCGGCGAGGTATTTTCAAGCCCGGTGAAATGGCGTGCAGAGCAGTGCGGATTGCGGGAGGACAACCATGAAACCTGAAGTAAGAAAGGCAGTTAGTAAATATGACGACAGTAGTTGGCGTGCGCTTCCGCAACACAGGGAAGGCGTACTATTATGATCCTGCAGATCTGGATCTGAAAACAGGCAATAAGGTCATTGTGGAGACCGTATATGGGACAGAAATCGGCCGCATTGCACTCCCGCCCCGCCAGGTTGAGGATTCTGAAATCGTAAAGCCGCTGCGCAAGGTTACGCGTCTGGCGACTGAGGAAGACAAGAAGCAGGAAATCATTAATATTGAAAAAGAAAAGGAAGCTTACCGTATCTGCAGGCAGAAGATAAAAGAGCGCGGTCTGGATATGAAGCTGGTCAAGGCGGAATATGCCTTTGATAACAAGAAGGTCCTCTTTTATTTTACGGCAGATGGCAGAGTGGATTTCCGCGAGCTGGTCAAGGATCTTGCGGCTGCTTTCAAGACCCGCATTGAACTGAGACAGATTGGCGTCCGCGATGAGACAAAGACGCTTGGCGGCATCGGAATCTGTGGCAGAGAACTCTGCTGTACGTCTTATCTGAATGATTTCGCACCGGTTTCCATCCGTATGGCTAAGGAACAGAATCTTTCTCTGAATCCGTCCAAGATTTCCGGCGTATGCGGCAGACTGCTCTGCTGTTTAAAAAACGAGCAGGAGGCTTATGAGTATCTCAACCGCAAGATGCCCAAGATGGGGGAGGAAGTTATCACGCCGGAAGGTGCCGACGGCGAAGTTGTCAGCATGAATATTCTGCGCCAGACCGTACGTGTCCTGACAGAAGAGGGAGACGATAAGGAAATCACTGAATTTCCGGTGGACGAACTGGAACTGACCGGTCACCGCAGAAAGAAAAATAATAATGGAAGCAGTAACGGCGGCAAAGAAGGCAGCAGAAGCGGCGACGGAAAAGACAGTGATAACAAGAATGATGCTGCCGGCGGAAAAAGCCAGGCAGCCGCTGCCAGGGAGAAACGCCCGCCTAGGGAACGCGGCAGAAGAAATGCCGAACCGGAGAAAAAAGCGGAAAATACAGCGGAAATCTGTGAGATGCGAGAAAGCAAAAGCAGTCCCGAGGGGGAAAACACTGAACTTATGCCCGGCAGAACAAGGACCCGCAGCGAGATGCGGCGCGAAGCCCAGGAGGCACGCGAAAACCGGCGCAGCCGTCAGAGGGGAGAACGCGGAGAACGCAGAAATGCCGAAAGAAAATCATCAGGCGGCACTGAACAAGCCGGAACAGCGGAACGCGAGAAAACTGCGCAGGCGGGACCGGCGTCCGGTCAGGGCACTGACAGGACAAGAGGCGAGGAGCAGGACAGGAAACACGAAGGCAGAAGGCGCAGACATCCTAGAGGCAGAAACCGCGGACACGGTAGAAACGGTGAAGGCTCTGAGATGAAAAATGAAGGGAAAAAGGAATGATCCTCCCCGATGAACAAAAGGACGATCTGCAGAACGGCTACTATATCCTGCAGAAAAAGCAGGGATTCCGTTATGGGATTGACGCCGTTCTGCTTTCTGATTTTGCCAGGGAAAAAGCGGGTCCGGCTATTCTGGATATGGGAACCGGAACGGGCATTATCCCCATCCTGCTGGCGGCAAAGACCCGCGCCGATCAGATCAGAGGTCTGGAAATCCAGCCGGCATTCGCAGATATGGCGGCCAGAAGCGTGGCAATGAACCATCTGGAAAACCGGGTCAGCATCACTTTGGGAGACATCAGAGAAGCCGTATCGCTGTTCGGTACGGCTTCTTTTGACAC
>JAXJVN010000088.1:0-2766 GCA_036308545.1 Eubacterium sp.
AGGACCGGTCCCTTTGCCGTCGGCATCAGGGGCGCAAGCGGCGGGCGCTCGATTCCGCGGATCCTGCCTACCAGAAGCTGTCCGCCCGCAAGAGTGGCTCCGGTACTGCCTGCCGTCACAAAGGCATCGCATGTCCCCTCTTTGACCAGTTTCAGACCTCTTACGATCGAGGAATCCTTCTTCGTGCGGATGGCATTGACCGGCGGCTCCGCCATCTCAATGATCTCACGGGCATCCAGAATCTCCAGTCTGTCCGCAGGATATGTATATTTTGAAAGTTCTGAACGAATGACCTCTTCCTGTCCTACAAGCGTCACATGGAGGCTTTTTCTCTTCTCCAGCGCCTGCACGGCGCCCTTGACCGGCTCTACAGGTGCCAGGTCTCCACCCATTGCGTCCACTGCTACTCTTACATATTTATCACTCATCTTAATCCACATTCCGGAGCGCCATGCGCGATGGTGCGAAGAGAAATCAGCGAATACGGTTTCTCTTCTGCCATCACGGCTATTTGTGGCGCTCCGGCACAAACAGCCATGTAAAAAATCAGCACATCTGTGTGATTTTTCATCCTTGTGACCATGGGCAGCTGCCCGCAAACATGTATGATGAAAACAATGCTTTGCAGCAGCCAGTATCTATAAAATAATATACTATCCGGATTCCCATATTGCAAGTAGACCAGTAACGACCAGTTACGGGGCTTTTTCACAGTTTTTGTGATGTAAACTCCGAAGACGGAAGTTTGACAGCTACTGATCAAACCAACACCTCTAAATAAAGCGATAACCCTTATAAAGACTGGACTCCAGTCTTATTTTTTTGTCAAGTTTTATGCAATTTAATGTAGCTATATGTAGCTATATATGGTATAATATAACCGTGGGAGGTACATCATCATGAAACTCACGGTCAGCAGATCCAAAAATTCTGCTTCCTTCTATGTCCAGAAATCTATCCGGAAAGAGAACGGATCGGTCACAACGGTCACAGTAGAAAAACTTGGGAACCTTGATGAGGTCCGGACAAAGGCCAACGGAAAAGACCCCTATGTCTGGGCTCAGGAATACGTCAATGAACTGAACCGGCGTGAATACGAGGAGCAGAGATCCATTATCATAAGCAGGTCTCCTTCGAAGCTCATCCATAAGGGCACTGCGCACTCATTTAACAGCGGATATCTCTTTCTGCAGAGTATCTATTACAGCCTCGGCCTCGATAAGATCTGCCGGAAGATCACGTCCCGGTATGATTTCGAATACGATCTCAATGAGATACTTTCAAGGCTCCTTTATACCAGGATCCTGTACCCTTCATCGAAGCTCTCTTCTTTCAGGCAGTCATGCTCGCTCCTCGAACAGCCTTCTTTCCAGCTGCATGATATCTACCGGGCCCTCTCTGTGCTCGCGGAGGAGAATGATTTCATCCAGGCAGAGCTGTATAAGAACAGCCAGAAGGTCTTTGAACGCAGGCAGGATATCCTCTACTACGACTGCACCAATTATTACTTTGAACTGGAGCAGGCAGATGATCTGCGCAGATACGGCAAGAGCAAGCAGCACCAGCCCCTTCCGATCGTTGGTATGGGGATGTTCATGGACCATGACGGGATCCCCCTGGCCTTCGATATCTTTCCGGGGAACAGGAATGAACAGCCGACACTGAAGCCTCTGGAAAAGAAGATCCTGAAAGAGTACGGATTGGAAAAGGTCATTGTCTGTACAGATGCAGGACTATCTTCAAAAACAAACCGGAAGTTCAACGATAAAACGGTCGGCGGGGAACTGGTGCGTGGATTTATCACCACACAGTCAGTCAAGACACTCCCCGCATACCTGAAGGAATACGCGCTCGATCCGGAAGGATGGCGTCTTCCCGGAGACAGCAGGACATACAGCATCGGAGATCTTGATGAGGAAGAGGGTCTGGACAAGGTCTTTTATAAGGACCGCTGGATCAAAGAAGATCTTTCCGGCAGGAAGATCCGTGAGGGCGCAAAACCCCTGGAACAGCATCTCATCATATCCTTCTCCCTGAAATATCTCCTGTACCAGCGCAGGATCCGGCAGGGACAGATAGAAAGGGCACAGGAACTGATCCGAACAGGACGCTACAAACAGCGCAAAAAGAATCAGAATGATCCGCACCGCTTCATTGGCAGGGATACCGTCACGGATGAAGGCGAAGTCTGTTCCCGCGAGGTACCTTATCTTGATGAGAGCGTGATCGCTGCTGAAGAGCAGTACGACGGATTCTATGCAGTCTGTACCAACATAGATGATATGGATGTCCGGGAGATCATACGGGTCAATAAAAAACGCTGGCAGATCGAGGAATGCTTCCGCATCATGAAAACAGAGTTCCGGGCAAGGCCGGTCTATCTCAGGAGGGAGGACCGGATCAAAGCCCATTTCCTTACCTGTTTTATTTCGATGGTCATCTACCGGATCCTTGAGAAAAAGCTGGGAGAAGACTATACATGCGAGGAGATTATCCGCACACTGAGATCAATGAACATGTACCGGCCGGGTGAAAAGCAGGGATATCTGCCTGCCTATACCAGGACAGACCTTACCGACAGGCTTCATGAGATGGCAGGTTTTCGAACGGATTATGAGATCCTGACGGATATCAGCATGAAAAGAGTAATACGGAAAACCAAGAAAAAGTAATAATATATAGCTACGTTTTGGACAATTTAAAAAGCGGAGAAAGCCTTTATTTATCAGCTCTCTCCGCTTTTTAGCTGTCAAAGATGGGATTATA
>JAXJVN010000089.1:0-29068 GCA_036308545.1 Eubacterium sp.
CTGGTGAAGGCTGCGAGCCGAAAAGCTGGTGAAGGCTGCGAGCCGAAAAGCTGGTGAAAGCTGCAAGCCGAAAAGCTGGTGAAGGCTGCGAGCCGAAAAGCTGTCGGAAAGATAGGCTTGCATGTCCACTCGCTGCAATAATGATTTTTGGCAAGCAATGACCTTTACCGTAAAGTTTTTGGAATAGCAGCCCATAAAGTTCGTTTACGTCAAAATAATCCAATGCTATAATCAAAATAATCCAATAATGTAAGAAAAATCCAATACTGAAAAAAATTCAGAAAATCCAATACTGAAAAAAATTCAGTATGGTAAGAAGCAAAAAGACTTTTACCGCGGATAGGGAACAGCGTGGGAATGGAATCCGTCCGGTCCGGTAAAAACAGCAGGCACTTATTATACAGGAACCGAGGGGGTTAAAATGGTTAGTTTCTTCTCGAATCTCATTAACGGCCTGAGCCTGGGAAGCATCTACGCGATCATAGCTATCGGCTATACCATGGTTTATGGTATTGCCAAGATGCTGAACTTCGCTCACGGCGACATTATCATGGTCGGCGCCTATGCGGCCTTCACGGCAGTGGTTACGCTGGGTGGGCCCGGCTGGCTGGGCATCGTGGCATCCGTTGTCGTATGTACCCTTCTGGGTATCGCGATTGAAAAAGTCGCCTATAAACCTTTAAGAAAAGCCGGATCGCCGCTGGCAGTTCTGATTACCGCAATCGGCGTGTCCTATCTTCTTGAGAACCTGGCTCTTCTGATCTTCGGATCCAATCCGGTCATGTTCACTTCCCTGGTTCCGATCGATACCATTCAAATAGGCGAATTCAGTATTCCCGGAGCGACCGTTGTGTCGATTCTCGTAAGCGTTGTCCTGATCCTTCTGCTGCAGCTCTTCGTCAATAAGACAAAGCCGGGCCAGGCCATGCTCGCCTGCGCTCAGGACCGTGACGCAGCATCCCTCATGGGCATCAGCGTAAACGGGACCATCAGCCTGACCTTCGCCATTGGTTCCGCCATGGCCGGCATCGCAGGCGTTCTGCTTTGCTCTACCTACCCGACCCTGAGCCCTTATACAGGCGCTATGCCCGGCATCAAGGCTTTCGTCGCAGCCGTATTCGGCGGCATCGGATCTATTCCGGGCGCCATGATCGGCGGCCTTCTGCTTGGCGTCATCGAAATCCTCTCCAGGGCTTACATTTCCTCGCAGCTGTCTGACGCGATCGTATTCGGCGTTCTGATCGTCGTTCTTCTTGTCAAGCCTACCGGCATCATGGGCAAGAAGATTCAGGAAAAGGTATAAGGGGGCAGCGGTATGAAGAAATTCAATTTACAGACCTTAAAAAAATCAAATACTACTGTAAAAACGGTTGCCGGCCTGGTCCTTGCCTATATCATCGTTGAGATCCTGCTCAAGTCAGGCGCTCTTTCCAGCCATATGGAAGGCCTGCTTGTTCCGCTTTGCGTTTATGCGACCATGGCAGTTTCTTTGAACCTGGTGGTCGGCATCCTTGGAGAGCTTTCTCTGGGGCATGCGGGATTCATGTGCGTAGGTGCTTTTTCCAGTGCGGCTTTTTCCAGACTTACAGAGGAAAGCCTGCCGACATTCCCGCGCTTCCTGATCGCCATTCTCATCGGCAGTCTGCTGGCAGCCCTTTTCGGCTTCCTGATCGGTATCCCGGTCCTCAGACTTCGCGGCGATTATCTGGCAATCGTTACGCTTGCCTTCGGCGAGATTATAAAAAACATCATGAACGTCCTCTATGTAGGAAAAGATTCCAACGGTCTCCACTTCGCCACGACCAGCACGGCTGATCTGGGCATGGAGGCGGACGGTGACGTCATCATAGGCGGACCGCAGGGTATCACAGGCACGCCCTTCGATTCCAACTTCACGATCGGAATGATCATCCTGATCCTTTCAGTCATCGTGGTACTCAACCTGATCAATTCAAGAGACGGGCGCGCCATCATGTCCATCCGTGACAACGACATCGCGGCGGAATCCGTAGGTATTCCGATTACCAAATATAAGCTGACGGCCTTTACGATTTCTGCAGCGATTGCAGGCTGCGCAGGTGCCCTGTACGCCCACAACCTGTCCTCCCTGATCGCAACACCGGCAAGATTTGGCTACAACATGTCTATTCTGTTCCTGGTCTTCGTCGTCTTAGGCGGCATCGGATCGATCCATGGATCCATCATCGCGGCAGTTATTCTGACTCTGATTCCGGAAGTTCTCCGCTTTATCGGCGACTTCCGTATGCTGATCTATGCCCTGATCATGATCATCATGATGATCGTCAACTGGAACCCGACGTCCCGTGCCTTTATGGAGAAGCACGGTCCAAAGACCTGGTTTAAGAGATTTTCCGGAAAGGAGGCAATCTGATCATGGCACTCCTTGAAGTAAAAAATTTAGGAATCCAGTTCGGCGGCCTGAGAGCAGTCGATGATTTTGACCTGACCATTGAAAAGGGAGAACTTTACGGACTGATCGGTCCTAACGGAGCAGGAAAAACAACCGTATTCAACCTGCTTACCGGCGAGTATCAACCAAATAAAGGCATTATCCGTCTGGACGGCATGGATCTGGTCGGAAAGTCGACCATTGAGATCAACCGGGCCGGCATCGCCAGGACATTCCAGAATATCCGCCTTTTCCGTCAATTGTCTGTTCTGGACAATGTAAAGGTAGGACTTCACAATCAGTATACCTGCTCGACGGCTGCCTGCATCTTCCGTCTTCCTTCCTATCACAAGGTGGAAAAAGAGATGAATGAGCGTGCCATGGAGCTCCTTTCCTGCTTTGATCTGGACAAGGATGCTGACACTTCTGCTTCTTCCCTGCCCTATGGAAAACAGAGAAAGCTGGAGATTGCTAGAGCCCTTGCAACGAATCCCAAGCTGCTGCTCCTGGATGAACCTGCCGCAGGCATGAATCCCAAAGAGACGGAAGAACTGATGGATAACATCCGTTACATCCGAAAAGAATTCGATATGACCATTCTCCTGATCGAGCACGATATGAAGCTTGTCTCCGGAATCTGCGAGAAGCTGACTGTTATGAACTTCGGCCGCATTCTGACACAGGGTGAGACGAAGACAGTGCTGAAGGATCCGGAAGTCATCAAGGCCTATCTGGGCGGTTAAGGGGGAATGCTGCTATGGCAACGCAGAAAACGGAAGTTAGAAAACAAGACGCAATGCTGAAAGTAGAAGATTTAAAAGTAAATTACGGCGTCATTCCGGCGCTGAAGGGAATCTCCTTTGAGGTCAACCAGGGCGAAGTCATTGCTCTGATCGGAGCCAACGGAGCCGGAAAAACAACGACGCTCCACACGATCACAGGCCTGGTGGAAGCGGCCTCCGGCAAGATCTTATATGAGGGAAAGGATATCACCCATACGCCTGCCCACCGGATCGTGTCCATGGGAATCGCCCACGTACCGGAAGGGCGGCGTGTCTTCCCGGAAATGACGGTCCTGCAGAACCTGATGCTGGGTGCCTACACCAGAAAGGATGCCGCGGAGAAGCAGCAGACCCTGGAGGAAGTATACCGGCATTTCCCCAGGCTGAAGGAACGTGCCAAACAGGTGGCAGGTACCCTTTCCGGCGGTGAGCAGCAGATGCTGGCTATGGGGCGCGCGCTCATGTCCAGACCCAAGCTGATCCTGATGGACGAACCCTCCATGGGACTTTCCCCGATCTTCGTAACCGAGATCTTCAATATCATCGAAAAGGTCTCCAAGCAGGGAACCACGGTCCTTCTGGTAGAGCAGAACGCCAAGAAAGCCCTGTCTATTGCTGACCGCGCCTACGTACTGGAAACAGGATCCATATCCATGACCGGCACCAGCGAAGAACTGCTCAATAACGATTCCATACGCAAGGCATACCTGGGAGAATGATCTGCCGCGCCTTTAAGAAGTATCCGGGACAGGCGGCTGAGACTTTTTTTGAAAAAACGGATGGAATTCCAGGTGAAAAAAGGGTATCCGGTGTATGCGGATACCCTTTTGTGCTAATATAAAAATTGAAGAAAACGTATCTTTTTTTACGGGAAGAAACCTGAAAAAAAGGTTCGACGAAAGCAGAGAAATTGAGAGGATGGAAGAGCTATGAATCAGAAGATTGTCATTGCAATCAACAGGGAATACGGAAGCGGCGGACGAACCATAGGAGAAATGCTCTCGAAAGATCTGGGCATTCACTATTATGATAAGGAAATACTCAAGCTGGCCTCAGATGAGTCCGGTATCAATGAAGCGCTCTTCAACCGTGCGGACAATAAATTCAAGGGAACCAGACTGTTCCGCATCGCGAAAAGCGTATACAGCGGTGAATTGATCCCGCCGGAAAGCGATGACTTTACTTCTGATCAGAACCTGTTCAATTATCAGGCAAAAATTATTAAGAAGCTGGCGGAAGAAGAATCCTGCATCATCGTCGGCAGAGGAGCGGGATTTATTCTCAGAGATTACGATAATGTTGTAAATATTTTTATCCATGCACCTTTCCCTTATCTCATAAAAAATGCGGCAAATCGAATGACTTTGACCGGACCGGAACTGGAAAAGTTTGTCATCAAGGAAAACAAGCGCCGCGAAGAATACAACCGCTATTATACCGGAGAAGAGTGGGATGATGCCCATCACTACGACCTCTGCCTGGATTCGTCCAGACTGGGATACGACAAGTGTGTCGAAGTCATCAAAGGATATATGAAGGTGCGCTTTGATGGCCTGGAATTTTAAAAAAAGTGTTTGACAGCGTCCCTGGATTCTGCTATAGTATCACTTGCGAGTCACGAAGGACTCAATTTAATAGGGATGTGCAGGAATGGCGGAATTGGCAGACGCGCAGGCTTCAGGTGCCTGTGGTAGCAATACTGTGCGGGTTCAAGTCCCGCTTCCTGCACACTTTTTTTATTATTTTTTCACCATATGGACATGAAAATTATGTAAGATTAAAAGCACAGGTTTTGCTTAAGGATACATCCGAAACAGACCTGTGCTTTTCTTAGTGTAAATGTACCGGGTACAAATAGCATGAAATCTACGCGGATATTTCTTTAAGAATCGGGGAGAATAATGACGGAGAGATTGTATCAAAAGGATCCTTATCTCGTGGAGTTTGAAGCAATTGCATTATCCTGTGAAAAAGATGAGAAGCGGGATGACAGCTGGAAGATTGTCCTGGACCGCAGTGCTTTTTTTCCGGAGGGGGGCGGCCAGCCGGCGGATACCGGACTGCTTTTTTACAAGACGGCGGGTATTAATCCGGGGGCAGAGCCTGACCCGGAGGGTACCTGTCTTTCCTGCCGGCTTGGCAGTGAGGCCAGGATCGTGGAAGTGTCGGATGCTCATGAGAGGGGTAAGGATATTGTCCTTACCTGCAATGATCAGATTCCGGCCGGAGGCTCGGTCAAGGGAAGAATCAACTGGACCAGGCGCTTTGAACATATGCAGAACCATTCCGGCGAGCATATCGTAAGCGGATTGATCCACAGGCGATTTGGCTACAATAACGTTGGCTTTCATATGGCAGAAGAGCTTATGACCATCGATCTGGATGGCAGGATGACGGAAGCCGATATGAGAGAGATTGAGGAGAAAGCCAACCGGATTGTCTGGAAAAACGTGGAAATCCGTACGGATTATTATACAGAGGAGGAAGCGGAGAAGATTGAGTTCCGCAGCAAGAAGGAACTGCATGGAACGATCAGCGTCGTGACGATCCCCGGAGCGGACGTCTGCGCCTGCTGCGGCACCCATGTCAGAAGAACGGGTGAAATCGGACCGATCCGGCTCTTTTCTATCCATAATTTCAAGAACGGCGTGCGGATTGAAATGGCGTGCGGTTCCTGGGCGCTGAAATTCATGACGGCTGTGCTGGAGCAGAACCACAGGATTTCCGGCCTGCTTTCTGCAAAGCCTCTGGAAACCGCGGATGCGGTAGAGCGGCTGCTGGCAGAATCCCGCTCAAAGGAAGAAAAAATCACGGAGATGAACTTCCGAAAGATCCGCGAGCTTGCAGAAGAAGCGAAAGCAGGGGAAAATGTGCTTGTTTTTGCGGATACCTTCCGGCCTCAGCTGCTGCAGAGGCTGACCGACAGCCTCATGGAAGCGACAGAAGGAGGACTCTGCGCAGCTTTTTCTGAGAACGGAAAAGGCGGTTTCCATTATGCGATTGGTCAAAGGGGCGGAAATCTGAAAGAGCTGGTCTCTGAAATGAATGCAAAGCTGGATGGAAAGGGCGGAGGAAAGCCCTTCTTTATGCAGGGAAACCTGACCGCATCAAAAGAGGAGATCCGGACCTTCCTGAAGAGCAGAAGCGGATTCAGTGAAATGGAAGTCTGACAAAAGGATTAGAAAAAATGTTAAAAAACGTTCCGGACAGTAAGGCGAAAAAGAACCCTTCGGATCATAAGGGGTTTCCGGAATAATCTGGACAGGAGAAAAAAATGAATTTACTGATCAATCTGTTAAAAACGATTTTTCTGGGAGTTGTGGAAGGCATCACGGAATGGCTTCCCATCAGCAGCACCGGCCATCTCATCCTCGTAGAAAGTTTTTGCAAGCTGGGAACGAGCCATGAGTTTAATTCCATGTTTAATGTGGTGATTCAGTTCGGCGCGATTCTGGCTGTCGTCGTGATGTATTTTCAGAAGCTCTGGCCCTTCCACACAGCTGCCGCTGCGCCGGAAGTATCCCAGTTTCAGAACCCGGCAGACGGGTTCGGCGGGAAGCTGCAGGATTTCGCTGACCGTCATGTGGATATGAGCAAGATCGTGCTGTGGCTGAAGATCATCGTTTCGGTCGTGCCGGCAGTTATGATAGGCCTTCCGCTGGACGACTGGCTGGACGCGCATCTCTATAATCCGATCACGGTAGCGATAATGCTGATCCTTTACGGCGTTCTCTTCATAGTCATTGAGAAAAGGAACCGCAGCAGGAAGCCCAGAGTACGCAGGATTTCCCACATCACATGGAAGGATGCCCTTCTGATCGGCCTGTTCCAGTGTCTGGCCATGATCCCCGGCACTTCCAGATCGGGCGCGACGATCATCGGCGGAATCCTGATTGGACTTTCCAGAACCTGTGCGGCAGAATACACCTTCTATCTGGCGATTCCGACTATGCTGGGAGCTTCGGTTCTCAAGCTTGCCAAGTTCGGACTGGATTTTTCCGCTTCTGAGATCATCATCCTGATCACGGGAATGGCGGTTGCCTTTATCGTTTCCATTCTGGCCATCCGCTTCCTCATGCAGTATATCCGCCGTCACGACTTCACGGCATTCGGATGGTACCGGATTGTGCTGGGCATCGTCGTTCTGGTCTGCGGTTTTGCAGGACTCATCTGAGAACAGCAGGCATACAGCTTCGGTTTAGGCAGGGCTGCCGGTGCAGAATCCACAGTACCTGCGATGATATTTTTTAAGCAGACTCCACGGCATCTGCAAGGGATCTTTTGACACAGAACCTTTCACAGTAAAAAAAATAAAAAAGGAATAAAGCCCCTATGATAAAACAGTACCTGATTACATTTTTTGTTTCTATGCTTCCTATCATTGAACTGAGAGGAGCCATCCCGATTGCGGCGGGGCTCGGCCTGCCTATGGTAACGTCCTACATTATTGCTGTGATCGGCAACATGATACCGGTGCCTTTTATTTACTTTTTTGCACGCAAGATCCTGGAATGGGGCGCAGGCAGGAAGTATGTCGGCAAGGTTTTTACAGCTCTGCTCAACAAGGGAGAAAAGGCCGGCACCAAGCTGGAAGGCAAGACAGGCTTTGCGCTCTTTATCGCATTAGCCCTTTTTGTAGGAATCCCGCTGCCGGGAACCGGAGCCTGGACCGGAACGCTGGCTGCCAGTATCTTAAAGATTGATTTCAAAAAAAGCGTCATCTCCGTTATGGCGGGCGTCCTGATGGCAGGTATCATCATGGGACTGATCTCGGCAGGCGTTTTTTCCGCGATCGGGGTTCGCTGAAACGGACATTGATTCAATTTCCCTGGATTTTACATGCCATTGTCTGAAAATGCTTGTACAGATTGCATGAAAGACTTTATAATAATAAAAGGTATTTGAATTTTGAAACGTGTTTTTTCTTGAAAAAAAGCGTACAGCTAAGGAGATGAACTATGGGATTTTTCGGCGAGCAGTTAGCGAACGTAGTGGAATGGCAGGATGCCGGCAAAGAGGTCATGCTCTGGAAGTGGCCCAACGATGAAATCAAGAAGGGCAGCCGCCTGATCATCCGGCCGGGCCAGAATGCGATTTTCATGAAAAACGGCAGTATCGAAGGCCTTTTCAAGGATGAGGGAAGCTTCGATATCGAGTCTCAGATTATCCCCTTCCTCTCTACCCTGAAGGGATTTAAGTTTGGCTTTAACAGCGGCATGCGCTGTGAGGTCGTATTCGTCAATACGCTGGAGATGACCGGCAAATGGGGAACCAAGAACCCGATCATGCTGCAGGCTCCGGGACTTCCCGGCGGTTTTCCCATCCGGGCTTTCGGATCCTTCGTTGCAAAAATTGACGATGAGATCAGACTGATCGATACAGTAGCCGGCGTCAAGACCGTCTTCACCATGGAAGATGTCCGCGACAGAATGCTTGCGAAACTGGACCAGTACATGATGAAGCGGATTTCCCAGGAAGGAAAGGACATCTTCCATCTTCAGGCTTATGCCGATGAGATTTCCAAGGGGATCATTGAAGATCTTGACGGAGAGATGAAGAAGATCGGCATTGCGATCACGGACTTCGCAATCTCAAACGTCTCTTATCCGGAGAATGTACAGAAGATGGCGGAGAATGCCGCTGCTGCCAGCATGGTACAGGATGCGGGCCATATGCAGCAGGTTGGTCTGGGCGCTCAGATGATGAATGGCGGCGGACAGGGCAGCGCCGGCGGCATGGGTTCCAATATGGCCGATATGGCTGCCAGCATGGCTGGCATGGCTGCAGGCATGCAGATGGGCCAGCAGATGATGAACAGCATGAATAATGCCCAGCAGGCGGCACCGGCCCAGCAGGCAGCGCCGGCTCAGAATGCAGGCGCGGCGGGAACTGCTCCGGCAGGAAAGATGAACTTCTGCCCCAACTGCGGTACAAAGCTGGTTCCGGGCGCAAAATTCTGTTCTAATTGCGGCCAGAAGCTCAGCTGATAAATCCCGGAAAAAATTATCGAAAAAAATTATCGAAAAAAATTATCGAAAAAATTAATAACGATAGAAGAAATACGAAAAAGAGCAGTTCCTGCAAAAGGCAGAGGCTGCTCTTTTTCTTCTATCCGGCTGCTTTTTGTGGTATTATCAGTGGAAAAGTGAGATAATACCAGCATATCTTGCGGCAGAGGATAAGGCAGGAAAGCAGAAAGCCCTGCGGATTGATCCTGTAAGCCCGACCGATCCATAATGTGATTGTGGAGTGAAAAAAATTATGAGATGTCCATATTGCAACAAAGATACGACAAGGGTCCTGGATTCCAGGCCGGTCGACGAAAGCAATTCTATCAGGCGCAGGAGGATCTGCGACAGCTGCGGACGCCGCTTTACGACTTATGAGAAGATTGAGACTATTCCGGTCATGGTTGTAAAAAAGGATAATACCAGGGAACAGTACGACCGCAGCAAGATCGTCAACGGAATTCTAAGAGCCTGCCACAAGAGACCGGTTTCCCTGCAGCAGGTAAATGAGCTGGTAGACGAAATCGAAAACGACATTTTTAACCGGGAAAAGCGGGAGATTACCAGCAATGAGCTCGGGGAGCTGGTCATGGTGAAGATCAAGGACCTGGACCCGGTTGCTTATGTAAGATTTGCTTCCGTTTATCGTGAGTTCAAGGACGTCAATACCTTCATGGACGAGCTCAAGAAAATCCTGGAAAAATAACGGAACCGGAATATCCGCTCCATCCGAACCGGATTTTTTTGTTCCGGCAAAACCGGATTTTTTCATTTTTATCCTGCCCGGAACTTTTCGGGAGCTCCCTGGTGGAGGACAGTATAGATAAAAAACAGAGAGGAACAATGAACATGCGCAGTTTTAACAAATCTTCAAAACTTGATAACGTTCTTTACGACGTCCGCGGACCGGTCGTTGCGGAAGCTGCCAGGATGGAAGAGGAAGGAAAGCATATCCTCAAGCTGAATATCGGAAACCCTGCAGCCTTCGGCTTCCGCGCTCCGGATGAGGTTATTTCAGATATGCAGCAGAACCTGACGGAGTGCGAAGGCTATTCGGATTCCCGCGGCATGTTTTCCGCCCGTAAAGCGATCATGCAGTACTGCCAGCTTAAGCATATCCCCAACCTGGATATCCACGATATCTATACCGGAAACGGCGTCAGCGAACTGATCAATCTGGCTATGCAGGCTCTTCTGGACGACGGCGATGAAATCCTCATCCCGGCTCCGGATTACCCGCTTTGGACAGCGTGCGCGACCCTGGCAGGCGGCAAGCCGGTCCATTATATCTGTGATGAGCAGTCTGACTGGATGCCGGACATTGAAGATATCAAAAAGAAGATCACGGACAAAACCAAGGCCATCGTCATCATCAACCCCAACAATCCGACAGGGGCTCTTTACGAGAAGGATGTCCTGGAACAAATTGTCCAGGTTGCCAGAGAGCATGAGCTGATCATCTTCTCAGATGAAATCTATGACCGCCTCCTGATGGATGGTCTGCACCATACGTCCATCGCGTCCCTGGCTCCGGACCTTTTCTGCGTAACCTTCTCAGGCCTGTCCAAATCCCATATGATCGCGGGATTCCGTGTAGGCTGGATGGTCTTGAGCGGTGCAAAATATAAAGCGAAGGACTATATGGAAGGAATCAATATGCTGTCCAATATGAGACTCTGCTCCAATGTTCCCGCCCAGTCTGTCGTACAGACCGCGCTCGGCGGCTATCAGAGCGTCAACGAATATCTGGTTCCGGGCGGACGGCTCTATGAGCAGAGAGAGTGTATCTACAATGCCCTCAAGGACATTCCGGGAATCAGCGTCGTGAAGCCCAAGGCGGCATTCTATATCTTCCCGAAGCTGGATACGGAGAAGTTCCACATCACGGACGATATGCAGTTTGCCTATGACTTCCTGCATGACAAGGGCGTCCTGGTTGTACAGGGAACCGGCTTTAACTGGATCGCTCCCGACCATTTCCGCATCGTATATCTGCCGCACAGAAGAACGCTGCGCCAGGCAACCGAGAAGCTTGGCAACTTCCTGACTTACTATCGCCAGTAAAAACATTCCTAATTTACTTCGCATTTATGAAACTCCCGACAGCCGCGCACCCCTGCCGGGAGTTTTTGAAACGAAGACCGCTTTCCCGGAATCTAAGAAAAGTGTTAAAAAATCATAAAATAGGAGAGGCTTTTCACATAATAACAAACAAATAGTTGCAATAATGAAAATAATTCTGTAAACTGGAATCATTAGAAAATATGACTGTTGGTCATTTTTATAAAAGGAGGTATACTATGAGCTTTCAGACAAAAACAACCCCCGAAATGACGGCCTTTGCAGATAAGTGTAAAGAGAACTCCCGGATTGATCTTTCTTTATATAAAAAATACGACGTAAAGAAAGGACTTCGTGATATTAACGGCAACGGCGTACGCGCCGGGCTGACCCAGATTTCCCGCATTGTAGCCTTTGAAGAGGAGAATGGGGTCAAGAAACCCTGCGACGGCAGACTTTATTACCGCGGCATTAATGTGAAGAACCTTACTGCCGGCTTCCTGAAAGAGGACCGGCCGGGCTTTGAAGAAGCAGCCTATCTCTTGCTGTTCGGCAAGCTTCCGACCATGGAAGAACTTTCGGAGTTTACCCAGGTTCTGTCCAACCAGAGAAGCCTGCCCAAGAATTTTGTCCGCGACGTTATCATGAAGGCGCCCAGCAAGGATATGATGAATACCCTTTCCCGAAGCGTCCTGACCCTTTACGGCTATGATAAAAACGCTGACGATATCTCGCTTCCCAACGTCATGCGCCAGTGTCTGAACCTGATCGCTGTTTTTCCAATGCTGTCCGTATACGGCTATCATGCCTACAACCATTACATCAAGGGCAACAGCCTGTATATCCATAATCCCTCCAAAAAACTGTCAACGGCTGAGAATATCCTGTATATGCTTCGGCCGGACAAGAAGTTTACGGAGATAGAAGCCAAAGTCCTGGATCTGGCCCTTGTCCTCCATATGGAGCACGGCGGCGGAAATAATTCGACCTTTACGACACACGTGGTTTCCTCGTCCGGCACAGACACTTATTCCACCATCGCGGCGGCTTTAGGCTCACTGAAAGGACCGAAGCACGGCGGGGCCAATATCAAGGTCGTCCAGATGTTCGACGATCTCAAGAAAAACGTGCACGACCTCAAGGACGAAGAAGAGGTCGGCGCGTACCTGAGGAAGCTTCTGCATAAGGAGGCATTTGACCATAAAGGCCTCATCTATGGAATGGGACATGCGGTCTATTCGGTTTCGGATCCGCGTGCCTGCATCTTCCGTGATTTCGTAGGCATGCTGGCGGATTCCAAAGGCAGAAAAGAAGACTACCGGCTTTATTCCATGGTAGAGAGGCTGGCGCCCAGGATCATAGCAGAGGAGCGGCACATTTACAAAGGCGTCAGCGCCAATGTTGACTTTTACAGCGGTTTTGTCTACAGTATGCTGGGTCTGCCGACCGAGCTCTTCACGCCCATGTTCGCATGCGCGAGGATCGTTGGCTGGAGCGCTCACCGCATGGAAGAACTGATCAATGTAGACAAGATCATCCGTCCTGCTTACATCAGCATTCAGGGCTACGATCCGTATGTTCCGCTCGCAGACCGCAGGGACTGAAAAAAAATCCTGAGGAAAAGTCGGATAAGAAGCGGGGCAGGGACGGTCATAGCCTTGTAATTTTTGAAATCAGGTACAGACAGTCATAAACCCAGAGAAGCCGGAGCTGTCATGAAAGAAGAAAGATGGCAGAAAGGCACAGCCGTAAAAGAAGAAAAAATGGTAAAAGGTGCAGAATGAAGGATACAAAGAATTCCCGACTGGCAAAATTTTATCCGGATGAGTGGGTGGATTCCGCCTATCACATTCCCTATCAGGACTGGTATGACAAAGGCAAAAGAGGGCTGATCTACGACGTTGATAATACCCTGGTTCCTCACGGCGCTCCGGCAACGGAGGAATCGGTCGCGCTTTTCAAAAGGCTCCACGAGATGGGATTCAAAACCCTGCTTATATCCAATAACCGCAAAGCCAGGGTAGAACCCTTCGCAAAAGCTATGGAGACGGATTTCATCAGCCTGGCAAATAAACCCTTTGAAAAAAACTATCACGCCGGCTGCCGCATGATGGGCCTTTCGGAAGAGCAGGTGCTCTTTATCGGCGACCAGCTCTTCACGGACGTATGGGGTGCAAAGAAAGCCGGCATTTACAGTATTCTGGTAGATCCCATCAATCCCAAAGAAGAGATTCAGATCGTGCTGAAACGCAGGCTGGAGAAAGTCGTCCTCAGAAAATATCTGCGGGACAGCGGACAGAAGCGCAGCCTCGGCCGCTGAATAATTCTTCTTGAAAATGCAGGAGGGATATAATAAAATAGTAACGCATCATTTACGAACGGATAAAACTTGAATATAGCGGTTGAAGGAGGACTAATAAGAGATGGCAGACGTATCGGCAGGCGATTTTAAGAACGGAATTACCCTTGAAATTGAAGGAAAAGTAGTACAGGTTATGGAGTTCCAGCATGTAAAACCCGGTAAGGGCGCAGCTTTCGTCAGAACGAAGCTGAAAGACGTGATCAACGGCGGCGTAGTTGAGAAGACCTTCCGCCCGACTGAGAAATTCCCGACCGCAAGAATTGACAGACAGGACGAGCAGTATCTGTACAATGACGGCGACCTGTATTATTTCATGAATACGGAAAACTATGAGCAGGTTGCAGTTAACAAAGAGACCGTCGGCGATTCTCTGAAGTTTGTCAAAGAGAACGAGATGGTTAAGCTGGATTCCTACAACGGAAGCGTATTTGCAATCGAGCCGCCGCTCTTTGTTGAGCTTGTCATCACCGAGACCGAGCCCGGCTTCGCAGGCAACACCGCTCAGGGTGCTAGCAAGCCCGCTACGGTAGAGACCGGCGCGCAGATCAGCGTACCGCTCTTTGTAAATGAAGGCGACAAGGTCAAGATCGATACCAGAACCGGCGAATATCTCAGCCGTGTCTGATCTTGTTTCCGGAACATTCTTCGGCAGCATTCCTGCCGGGTTGAATCTCCGGTAAAGCTTCGGCATCATTTGACATCCGGCAGCAGTCTGAAAGCTGCCGGATGTATTCTTCATCTGTAAAATCTTCAACTAAAAGATCTTTAAAAAACCGGACCATATCTCGTATTTCTTTTCACGGACAGTTCTTAAGTCCCGTATTTTGGCCCCGGTTCTTTTGCGGAGTTCCCGCATTTTTTCTTATTTGTTTTTTCACGGCTAAGGGCGGAGTCTGTTTTTTTGCATGCAATTTTCTGAGAAAGCAGAAAACTCAGCAGACAGCGGAATGTCCTTTGGATTGCTTTCAAGGCAGACCTTCTCTTACCCGGAAAAATTTTTTTCCATTTTCTATCACTATCTATTTTTTTCATTTCTATTAGGGGACGTTTGCCTTTGGACATATTATGATCCCCTGGGCCTAAAGGAGGGGCTTCTATGAGTATCCTGGAATTCAAAAACATGCTGATCAACAACCTGGAACACGAGCTGGGAAGCGGAGTAGAAATTTCCGGCATTACCATGCGCAAGAACAACGGCGTTATGAGGGAAGGAGTATCGATCAAAAGAAAAGGGATGGAAATCGCGCCTTCCATTTATATTGACGATCTCTATGAACAGTTTAAACAGGGCGTTTCAATAAGACATCTGACAAGGCTTGTTCTCCTGCAGTACGGCAGCCTCAATGAGGACAAGGTTCTGGCTGCTTCGTTTGAGGAAAATTACGAAAAGATATCGGAACACGTCTACTGCAAGCTGATTAATTATAAGATGAACGAAGAATTCCTGAAGGAAGTTCCCTATCAGAGATGGCAGGACCTGGCAGCCGTTTTCTACTATCAGCCGGATTGCATGGAACTGGAGGACATGGCAGTGATGATCCGGAATGAATTCCTGGATATCTGGAGCGTTCCGGCATCAAGGGTAGCATCTGATGCCTGGTATAATTCCGTCAGCAAATACCCTCCTGTTTTCCGCAGGCTGACGGATGTGATCGACGAGATGATGTACGAGGAAGTAGGAGAGGAAATGCCGGGTTTCGGCACCATGCTGATGGAAGAAGAAAACTACAGGAAGGAAGAACCGACTCCCCTGTATCTTTTAACAAACAGCAAGCGGTGTATGGGATCCATTTGCATCTGTTACCCGGGTGAGCTTGATTTACTTTCAGATGCACTCGGAGGAAGCTTTTTCATTCTGCCCAGCAGTATCCATGAATGCCTGATCCTGCCGGATGACAGCAGTGCGGGCAAAGACGTCTTCGATCAGATGGTGCGCGAAATCAATAAGGACCAGGTCCTGCCGGAAGAAGTCCTGGCGGACCATGCTTATTATTATTCAGCAGTGGACCGTTCCATCCATGTTTGACAAGAAAAAAGCACTATGCTAATATTCTAGTGTTGCACCTGTAGCTCAGTGGACTAGAGCAACGGTTTCCGGTACCGTGTGGCGGGAGTTCGAATCTCTTCAGGTGCGCACGAGATGAAGGGGTCGGAATGCGCTAAGCTTCCGGCCCTTTTTCATATGGATTAAGAAGCAGCACCGGATAACGTGCCTGCTTACTTTACTTTTAAAGGGGTAGAAGATTATAATAGTGCTATCTGTTCGGTATCCGATACGGACTTTATAAAAAAAGGACGTAACGATTATCAGGAGGAAAACTTATGGCAGAGAAAAAAGGAGATCCTATCCGCAAAGATCAGGCAGGATTTGTGGATAAAGATATAGAAAAAGAATCAGACATTGTGACAAATGATGCAGAAGATCAGGCAGAAGACAGTCTGGAAGTGAATGGATTGCCGGATCCCCTGGATGAGGGAGAATATCAGGAAAACTTCAATGAAGAGGTGGACCTGCCGGCTTATGATGAAGATGCCGACGATGAGGAGGCAGATTCAGAAGAGGATGAAGCCGGAAGCGGGAACGAGAGGACAGAAGAAAAGAAGCCTAAGAGACCGCCGGTCCGCCGGCCCAAGAGACCTGCCAGCCCTGCAAGGGAGTGGCTGTCCGACCATCTTCGTTATATCCTGCTGATCCTTGCAATCGCAGCAGTTGTCGTCATCATCTTTCTGCTTGCGACAAAACTTTCCGGCAGTTCCGGAAACAGTGTCGCAGCCGGGTCCTCTTCCTCAGAAGCGCTTGCTGCAGCTTCCGCATCCGCTGATGAAGAAAAGGGCGGCAGTCTGGAAATTGTCTCGGAATCCAAGGCAGCAGAAACGGCAGCTTCCGCAAGCTCAGCCGGTGAAAGCGTTATTTCTGCAAGCACAGCTTCTTCGGGCACAGCCTCAGAGAGTACAAAGGGAGATAGCAAAGAGAGTCAGCTGGCAGATGCGGATGAGAGCGTCAATGCCCTTGTAACCGCCTATTTCGATTCCCTCAAGAATGCGGACAGCAATGAACTGATCGAATCCTACAGCAATATTAAATGCTATACCTATCCCGGTCAGAACGAAGGAACGCTGGTCGTTTTTGCCAGGGCAGATTATAAATACAAGAACTATACGGAGACGATTCCGTCTCTGTCGGAATTCTATCTTGCACCGGATGCGAACGGAAAGCTTGCCATGGTAGAAACGATTTCCGACAGCGACCAGGAATATCTTTCTGAGATTGAAGCAAGTCCGGAAGTTCAGGCACTGATCACAGAAGTAAGCAATGCTTACGACCGGGTCGTTTCTTCAAATCCGGACCTGAAGGCATACATCGAGAGTCTTAGCTGATCTTGTTGAAAGCTTATAAGGAAGGCTCTAACCCTAGATTATTAAAGCATATAACGAAAGCCTCAACGGAAGTTTTTTGAGGGCATCCATTGAAGAACTCAACGGAAGTTATCAAAGGCATCCATTGAAGAACTCAACGGAAGTTATCAAAGGCATTCATTGAAGAACTCAACGGAAGTTATCAAAGGCATTCATTGAAGTCTCAACGAAGACATTCACAAAAATGTTCGCGAGGATTTATGAGAATCAATAAATATCTTGCAGAGAGCGGTCTGTGTTCCCGAAGGGAAGCGGACCGCCTTCTTGTCTCAGGACGCGTCACCGTGGATGGAATGGCGGCGGAGCCCGGCATGCAGGTGGGCCCCGAAAGCCTGGTCCTGGTGGACGGCGCTCCGGTGAAACCCAAAGAAACGAAGACCTACCTGAAGCTTTACAAGCCGGTCGGCATTGTCTGCACCTTCGAGAAGCGCGAGAAAAACAATCTAACCAGAATACCGGGACTGCCATCAGGGGTAACCTACGCCGGGCGTCTGGATAAAAATTCGGAAGGACTCCTGCTGCTGACAGACGACGGTGACCTGATCCAGGCAGCTATGACAGCACGCAGCATGCATGAAAAGGAGTATCTTGTCACGGTCCGCGACCCTTTGACGAAAGAGTTCCTGGACAGAATGGCAGGCGGCGTCTACCTTGCAGAGCTTGAGGTTACGACAAGGAAATGCAGGGTAAGGCAGGAAGGAGAGAGAAGCTTCTCAATCATTCTGACCCAGGGCTTAAACCGTCAGATCCGCCGCATGTGCAAAGCTTGCGGAAATAAAGTAACGAAACTCAAAAGAGTACGCGTCGTCAATATCCTGCTGGATGATATGAAGCCGGGCGAAATCCGGGAACTGACAAAAGAGGAACTGACAGGACTTCGTCAAATCGTGATAAAGTAAAAAATATTAGGGCGGATTGTGGGGCGCCGGTGTCCAGTGGACACCGCCCTTGCGCCGACCGGAGCGAAGCGGAGACCCAAGAAGCGCGTAACAATCCGGTATCATACTTTTGGCGCACGAATCATATTACAAAGAACACGAATCATATTACAAAGAACACGAATCATAGTACAAAGAACACGAATCATAGTACAAAGAACACGAATCATATTACAAAAAACACGAATCATATTACAAAAAACACGATAGAAGGATATACGGGTATAAGGAATTATGGCTGCGGAAACGAAATCAGAGAGAATGAAAGAACTTGTCGATCTTCTGAATCAGGCATCAAAGGCTTATTACGCGGAAGACCGCGAGATCATGAGTAACTTTGAATATGATAAGCTCTACGATGAGCTGCAGGAGCTGGAGAAGGAAACCGGGATCACCATGGCGAATTCTCCTACGGTACGCGTCGGCTACGAGTCAGTGGATTCGCTGCCCAAGGAACGGCATGAGCGTCCTATGCTGTCTCTGGATAAGACGAAAGACCGTCAGGAGCTGAAGGACTTCATCGGTGACCACAGGACCCTGCTTTCCTGGAAGATGGACGGCCTGACGGTCGTTCTGACCTACCGGGAAGGACAGCTTTTCAAGGCGGTCACCAGGGGCAACGGCGTGATCGGTGAAGTCATCACCAATAATGCCAGGACCTTTGTCAATCTGCCCCTGAAGATTCCCTTTCAGGGTGAGCTTATTCTGCGCGGCGAAGCTATCATTAACTACTCGGATTTCGAAAAGATCAATGAGGAAATCGAGGATGTCGACGCAAAATACAAGAACCCCCGCAACCTCTGCAGCGGGTCGGTGCGCCAGCTGGACAGCAGCATCACAGCCGGCCGCAGGGTCCGCCTTTACGCTTTTTCCCTTGTGCGGGCAGAGGGCGTTGATTTTAACAATTCCCATGAAGAAGAATTCAAGTGGCTGCAGAGCCAGGGCTTTCAGACAGTAGAATATAAGGTCGTGACGGCGGAAAATCTGGACGCGGCTATGGACTGGTTTGCGGCAAAGGTTGCAGGCAACGACTTCCCGTCCGACGGTCTGGTCGCCCTTTACGATGATATTGCTT
The DNA here is from genome assembly GCA_036308545.1 of Eubacterium sp. Lineage (GTDB taxonomy): Bacteria > Bacillota > Clostridia > Lachnospirales > Lachnospiraceae > Bilifractor. Next base: position 19,054 of record JAXJVN010000089.1, read on the forward strand.
ACGGCGAGTCTCTGGGAATGACAGCCAAGTTCCCGCGCAATTCCTATGCCTTCAAATGGGCGGATGAAATGCGGACGACGCATCTTATTGAAATGGAATGGAGTCCCTCCAGGACCGGACTGTTAAACCCGGTCGCTGTTTTTGAACCGGTAGAGCTGGAAGGAACGACCGTATCCCGTGCCAGCGTCCACAACATCAGCATTGTGAAGGCGCTGAAGCTGGGAATCGGGGATGAGATCGAAGTTTATAAGGCAAATATGATCATCCCCCAGATTGAGCGCAACAACACCTGCAGCGGAAATCTGGCCATTCCTGATGTCTGCCCGGCCTGCGGCGGAAAAACAGAGATCAGGAAGTCTAATGATACGGAGACGCTTTACTGCACCAATCCGGCCTGTCCGGCAAAGGCTATGAAGTCCTATACCCTGTTCGTCAGCCGAGACGCATTGAATATAGAAGGAATCTCAGAGGCGACCCTGGAGACCTTCATGGCCCACGGACTGATCCACAGCTATGCCGATCTCTTCCGACTGACCGACCACAGGCAGGAGATCACAGAGATGGAGGGCTTTGGCGCAAAGTCCTTTGAAAAATTATCCCAGAGCCTGCAGAAGGCTCAGGTCACGACGCTTTCCCGCTTCCTCTACGGAATCGGCATCCCGGGGATCGGCGCGGCGACAGCCAAGATCGTCAGCCGTGCCTTTGATGAGGACCTGGACCGGATCCGGAAGGCTAAGGAAACGGAACTTTCCGAAATTGACGGGATCGGACCGGTTCTGGCAGCAGGATTTGCCGCCTGGTGGCAGGATCCGGAACACTGCCGCATGGTAGATGAGCTCCTGGGCTTTCTCCGCTTCGAGCGGGAATTTGATGCCGGGACGGAACAGATCCTGGCAGGCAAGACCTTTGTCATAACCGGAAGCGTCAGCCATTTCGCCAACCGGAGCCGGCTCAAGGAAAGAATTGTGACCCTTGGCGGAAAGGCTGCCGGAAGCGTCAGCAAGAACACAGACTACCTCATCAACAATGACAAGGAATCCACGTCCTCCAAGAACCGTAAGGCGGCAGAACTGGGAATTCCGGTTATTTCAGAAGAAGATTTCCTGAAGATGATCGGGGAACAGTGAGAAAAGAACACAGGATGCAGGAATGTTGCGGACAGTAAGAGACAGGAAAGCTAAGACGATCCGTGGAGCCTTCTGAGACGCTGAAGAAAGAATGTCCGTTGACAAGGGATGAAAACCCTGCCTATGATATGGTTTACGATGCGAAGAACCTCAGGCTGGATTTTCATATGCCCGCCCGCGTGAGAAAGAAGGGGATTGCAAAAATGCCGATTAAAATCCAGACAGGACTCCCGGTCAGGGAAATCCTGGAAAATGAAAACTTATTTGTTATGGACGATTTCCGGGCTCTGCACCAGGATATCCGTCCTCTGAAGATATTGATCCTGAACCTGATGCCGCTCAAGGAAGACACGGAACTGCAGCTGCTCCGCTGCCTGTCCAATTCTCCTCTTCAGGTCGACGTGACCTTCATGATGGTTAAGTCCCATCATTCCAAGAATACGTCCATGAGCCACATCAATAAGTTCTACCTGAGCTTTGACGACGTGAAGGACGACTATTTCGACGGCATGATCATCACCGGCGCGCCGGTAGAGGATATGGAGTTTGAAGAGGTCGATTACTGGGCAGAAGTCACGCAGATCATGGACTGGGGCGAGAGTCATGTCACCTCTACTATGTTCCAGTGCTGGGCTGCCCAGGCGGCTTTCTACCACTTCTACGGAATCCAAAAAAGACAGCTTTCCTCCAAGAAGTTCGGCATCTTCGAACATACGGTGCGCCACAGGAGAGTGCCCCTGGTAAGAGGCTTTGACGACGTCTTCTGGGCACCGCACTCCCGTCATACCGAGACCGGCCTGGATGAGATCAAAGCGCGGAAAGAGATTAACATTCTAGCTTCTTCGGAAGATGCAGGCTTCTTCTTAGGCATGGCTGAGGATGGAAAAAAAGTTTTCGTGCAGGGACATCCGGAATATGACCGGATGACGCTGGACAAGGAGTACAAGCGGGACCTGAAGAAGGGGCTGCCAATCGAGATCCCATTCAATTACTATCCGAACGACGATCCGGCAAAGAAGCCCTACCTTCGGTGGAGAGCAATCTCAGACTGTCTCTATAATAACTGGCTCAACTACTATGTATATCAGATCACGCCATATGAACTGAACCACGACGGACAGCAGGGCTGAATATGTCCCTGGCGAATAAATGGAGGCAGGAATGGTGGCCTTGGAAAAGCCAAGTCTGAGAACGTCTGATAGAACGCTGGGAAAATCAGCGAAAACGTCTGAAAGAATGACGAACAGGGAAGTATTAAAAAAGATAAAAATAGTTGGACAATAAAGGAAAAGTGTCTTACAGAAAGCGGCCTGGTTTTTTACTTGGGACGCTTTCTTTGTTTTGTCCGATGATTTTTGTCTGCGTCTGACATATCATTTACAGGTGTTGGGTAAATAATGTGTGTTTTTGTGTCTTATTTCAAGAAAATTCAAATAAGCAGCGATTGGAACATTTTTTTTAAAATGTTTCTCGTTTACCCCATCCTTGCAGGAAACAATGCTTTTACAGCATAGGATAAAGAGAACAGTTTTTTAGGAGGAATGAAAAAGATGGCATCCGTAGTACAGAACCTTGCCGACAAGGCAGAGAGACAGGTTTTCAGTAAGATGATCGACAGCTTCCTGAAGCATCGTGAGAACAAGGAAGAGAGAACAGAGTTCTATCTCAAGATCGTCGATAACGCTCAGAAGTTCTTTGGAAAGGGAGCTACCGGTGAGAAGCTTGCCGCTGTCCGCAAGGCAATTGAGGATCCCAATAACCGCTGGTTCAATTTCATCAACAAGGTCATTGATGAGGCTGATCCCCACTACGCAAAAGTTACCCTGATGAATCTCGGCTATCAGGCGTTTTTCAAAGGAACCAAGGAAATCCGCCGGAACCGTGAAAAATATAACTGCAATATCCCGTGGCTGATCCTGTTCGATCCCACCAGCGCCTGCAATCTGCACTGCGTTGGATGCTGGTCCGGCACTTACGGCCACAAGAACAACATGAGCTTTGAGGACATGGATAAGATCGTCACCGAAGGCAAGGAACTGGGTACCTACCTTTACTTCATGACCGGCGGTGAACCCATGGTACGCTGGAAAGACATCAAGCGCCTGGCTGAGAAGCACAGCGAGTGTGAATTCGCTATGTTCTCCAACTCTACCCTGATCAATGAAGAGGTATGCAAGGATGTTGTCCGCCTCGGAAACGTGACCTACATGCTGTCCATTGAAGGCTCTCCGGACACCAACGATGCCCGCCGCGGCGAGGGACATTACGCAGCAGTTATGAACGCGATGGACCTGTTCAAGAAGTACGGCATTGTCTTCGGAACTTCCATCTGCTATACCAGCCAGAACATTGACGCGGTAACCGATCCGGACTTCCTCCGCTTCATCGCTTCCAAGGGCGCGCGCTACGGCTTCTTCTTCCATTACATGCCGGTTGGAAATAATGCCGTTCCATCCCTTATGCCGACACCGGAGCAGAGAGAGCAGATCATCAAGACGATCCGCTGGGTACGTTCTCCGGAGTGTGACATCGAGTTCTATCCCATGGACTTCCAGAATGACGGCGAATATGTAGGCGGATGCATTGCCGGAGGCAGAAACTACTTCCACATCAATGCGAGCGGAGATGCTGAGCCCTGCGTATTTATCCACTTCTCAAATACCAATATTCATGAGAACAGCATTGTTGAAATGCTGAAGAGCCCGCTCTTCATGGCTTATCATGAAGGACAGCCCTTCAACCGCAACCACTTAAGACCCTGTCCCATGCTGGAGAACCCCAAGCTCTTAAGAGAGATGGTTGAAAAAACCGGCGCGCACGGCACAAATGAAGAGTCCGAGGAGAGCGCAGAACAGCTTTGCGCCAAATGCGATGATTACGCAGCGAAGTGGGCTCCGGTAGCGGATAAGATCTGGGCGGAGCAGAAGCATAGGAAGCCTTCCTATGAGAACTACACTGAAGAGAAGAGAGAACATCCGGAGTTGGCAGCTTTCGAGCATGCGGATGGAACCGATGAGATCAAATCCGTAGAGGAACAGGCGGTCTGATCGAGAAAATGCACAAGGAAATCAAATCCGGCAAGGATTTGGCTGCCTGATTGAAAAAAATACAAGAGAATAAGAATAACGAATGCGGGATTTTTTACAAAAAGTAAGAAATCCCGCATTCTTTATCTGAAAAACTGGGAGATTCGCCGCTTGAAAAGAAGAAACGATATGTTACAATTAGATTACAAAACAATAAACAATTGTTAGACTAATGAAAAGATGACGGATAAGGATCGGATTATCTGACCTCTATAGGACGATCTGATCTGGAAACGTGGATTGGATGAATTTGCAGTCGGTGCATATATGAACTTATACGAAGCTATTTTTTCCAGAAAATCGGTCCGGTCTTTCACGAACGAAGCTGTTTCGGAAGAAATCCTGGATAAGATACGAGAACAATTTAATCAGATCCTGGCGCCTTTCGGCAAAGTAAAGGCGGATTATTCAGTGCTGGACAACCGGAAGGGGCAGCTGCGCATGCTGAGCATGTTCAGCGTAAAGGCTCCCTACTATCTTGCCTTTTATTCTGACCAGAGCCGGAAGCACATGATGAACATAGGCTATCTGATGGAAGAAATGGTTCTCTTCCTGACCACGCTGGGCCTCGGCACCTGCTTTATCGGCAGCAGAAGGGTTAAGAAAGACGATCAGACCAAGGGAGACCTCAGTTTAGTTGGGCTTGTGGCTTTTGGCCATGCCAAAGGTGACGTCTATCGCAAGAGCGTGGATGCCAGCCGCCTTCCCATGGATGAAATCTGCATATTCAAGGAAGTGCCCAGGCAGTGGATGCAGCAGCTCCTGGAAGCGGCCCGCCTGGCACCGTCTGCCCTGAATTCCCAGCCCTGGCGCTTCGTCGTCTACGATAACCGGATCCACATTTTCTGCAAAAAGCACAAGGCGGAGAATATGACGCCCCGGGAAGAACTGGAATTCGGCATCATGCTGGCGAACCTGCAGGTGGCGTCCGAAGAACTCTGGCTGGATGTAGACCTAATCAAATTGGAAAACATCGAGCAGAAGACCTTCCCCAACAACCAGTATGTCCTGTCAGCAGTCATGAAAGCCTGACGCGGGGAGTGAAGTACTGATACGGTACGTAAAGCTTTTGCATGGCAATAGGTCAGTTGAAAAAGTAAATTCCAGTTTGAAATTTTAAATTCGGTTACGTCTGTATAATGGTGTAAATTGAAAACTTAAAAAGAGCCAAGTGCTCATCTCTTAGGTATAATGAAAATCGACCAAAATCAACATAATACCAAGGAGGATGAACACAATGGCTCAACTCAATATTACATTGAATCAGGAGGAAATTCTACAGCTTCTTTCAACAGATCACGATCAGGCTTTCCGTGAGCTGCTGAAGAGCAGTCTTAACAGCATATTGATGGCGGAATCTACTGCCCAGCTGAAGGCAGAGCCCTATGAACGTTCAGAGGAGCGAACCGACAGCCGAAACGGAACCCGCGAACGAGATCTCAAGACCCGGATCGGGAGGATCACCCTCACAGTTCCGAGACATCGGAACGTTCCTTTCAAGACGCTCGTATTTGAAAACTATTCCCGCAGCGAGGCGGCTCTGATTGCCAGCATGGCGGAAATGGTTGTAAACGGCGTAGCCACAAGGAAAGTCGGCAGGATCATGGAGACACTCTGTGGGACTTCCTATTCGAAATCTGCAGTCTCTGATGTCTGCAAGGATCTCGATAAGAAGGTCAGAGAGTTCCGTGAACGTCCTCTGACTGGCAATTACCCGTTTCTGACTGTGGATGCCACTTATTTCAAGGTACGTGTTAATCACAGGATTATCTCCAGGGCTTTCATGATCGCTTATGGAACGAACCAGGAAGGGCATCGCGAAATTCTTGGCTTCGGCGTCTATGACAATGAGTCCAAGCCTACCTGGAATGCCTTCCTCCAGAGCCTGAAAGACCGCGGGCTTAAAGGTCTCCTGATGATCACCTCCGATGCCCATGAAGGCATCCAGGACGCCATCAGCAAGGTGTTCCCGAACGTTCCCTGGCAGCGATGCCAGTTCCATTTCTCCAAGAACATCTCGGAAAAAGCGCCCAGGAAGTACCAGGCAGGCATCCGTGCAGATCTCCAGGAAATGTGGAACTGTGAGGATGTAGTCAAAGCCCGCAAAAAGCGAGATTCTATCATCGCCGATTACAAAGATGTAGCAGAATCAGCGATGAAATGTCTGGACGAAGGCTTCGAGAGCTCTATGACGGTCATGATACTGCCGAAAGGCATGCGCCGGTTCTTCCGGACTTCTAACCACATTGAGCGGCTCAATAAGGAGCTGAAGCGCCGGTCAGCGGTGATAGGAGTATTCCCAAACGAAGACTCCTTACTGCGTCTCATGGGCTCGGTTCTGCTGGAGAGGAACGATGTTGTGTCCACTCAGAAAGCAATTTTCAGTAATAAGGGCTATCAGGCCTTGCTTGCCTCAGATGCTGTTCCGAAGCTGATCAAACTTGCAGAGGAACAGAGACAGCTCAAAGCAGCATGAGTGGATAGCACTCTTTCAGGAACAGTCAAGGGAACCTCTTCGAGGTGCTTACGCACCCTTGACAGTCCCTTCAAGAGAGCTGGTGGTTAGCTAAGGGATGCAAGGCATCCCTTGGCACCGCAGGTACCTAAGAGCAATTTACACACAAATTTGGACTTGACTTTTGGATTTGACATGTATAAGGCTCTGAAGACATATGAAAGTGATACACATTGTTCAATTATCAAAGTTTTTCCGGGAATCGAATTTACGGTCGAGTTTATCGGGGAAGAGGGCCCAACCGTGTTACATGTAATAGCTGTGTTTAGTGATGAAGATGAAGCTAAAGTGGCGAAAATTGCCGATTATTTGATAGATGGAGAAGGAAAAACTGCATATGACAAAGGTGGCGCTTTTTCAGAAGAAAAGTTCCTTTCCATTCTAAGAAGCATTGATCTTGATACAGTCCTTATAGTTCATCAGAAGAGTTCTTTAACAACGGCCCATCCATATAAAAATGATGCAAAAACTGTTGGAGAAAAGAAATTCCAAGAGTTTGTATATACTGATTATTTTGAAGCATTTGAATTTAAAAACCGTAAGAACGAAGTGTTCAACAAGAATTTTTTGAATGCACAGAATTTGACAGAAGACATCAGATTCATCACGGGTTCAGACTGTCATGACTGGCGGTATTATCCCAAAGAGACAGAAAAAGATAATACGGATTTCATTTATACATATGTGAAGTGCCTGCCCTGCTTCAGAGGGCTGGTTATGGCAATAACAGACCATAGAAGAATAAAAAGGGTCAATAGTTTTTTTAATCCGACTGAGACATATACAAAAAGTCTGGAAATATCAATAGATGGTGAGAAGTATGATATCCCTCTATCCAGAGGAATTAATGTAATTATTGGAGATAATTCGATTGGTAAGTCGTTAATATTACATAAATTGACTGAGTTCAGAAAACAGCATGATAATCTTTTGGGAAGCCGTGTCGTTAAGGGGTATGAGAAATACCTAAAAAAACACAAAATTGAGATTAGTACAATCATTCCAGAATCTGAAGTGTTTGCGTTCGACATGCAAGGGGAAATTAGAGACAAGTTTGAACAAGAAAAAATAAAGTCGGATGATTTCTTAAAAAGATACTATCCGGCACCGATAAACCCAGGTGCATATCGAGAAAAAATACAGCGAAAGCTGAAAGAAATATTCGATTATCTGGAAGAAAAATACTCAATAGAGCAATTGGAAGCTACACTGGGACGCTTTAGAGTAATTGATGAGGATATTGAACAAGCTGAAAGCATTACATTTGTCGGTACAGTAGCTAAAAACAACAAGAAGGTTGCTGGTTTTCAGAGTATTAGTGAAGAACTGGATAGTATTACTGAAAAGATCGATACTTTGAGGAATAATAACTGGCTTGATCAAGAGGATAAGAACCTGCTGAAATATATAATTGAGCAGCTTGATGGCATGTCAATTCGCTATGGCAAGAAAAAAATTCAGGCAGAGAGAGAAAACATCAAGATTGCTCTATTCCAGGATGCCGTTAGTAAGTTTAAGCAGAAATACAAATCATCTGTTTCAGATACGCAGAAAAAATTGTCCACATATAATGAGAGCATTGATTCTGCAGCTGAGGCGATAGTGGATATTATCAGACGACGGCAGAAACTGACCGTTCCTGACTTTGCTATTGAAAAAGAAACGGTGCATATTCAAACAGAAAGAGTTCACGATTATGAATTTAATAGCAGACTTGGGATTACAGAAATAGATGAAGAGTATGTAAGAAACCTTTTTATGTCCGAATTGAATAAGGGCAAGAAATCAATTCTGGAATTATCACAAGAAGAATTGGCCAAAAGGCTCTCATATTACAATGGTACACCAGCAGAGGCATTAGAAGAGTTGAGGAAAAAAGTTAATGCAAGATTAGAGGAGGATCTATCGAACAAGTTTACGATCACTCAGGCTGGAAGGGATAGGACGCAGGAATTATCTTCTGGGTTTAATTCTCAGATTTATTTTGATATTTTGTCTTACGAAACTAGTCATGATGGAACCTACTTAATTGACCAGCCGGAAGATAATATTTCACAAAAAGCAATAAGAGAGTACCTACTAGATAGGTTTAAGGTTATGGGAGAAAACAGGCAGGTTATAATTGTGACTCATAACCCACAGTTTATCGTAAACCTTGATGTGGATAATGTCATTTTTATTGGAAAAGAAAATGGTAGGATTTTTATTCAATCAGGGGCCCTTGAATATAAGGATTCAGATTATAACATTCTAGATATAATCTCAAATCATATTGAGGGGGGACTCGATACCCTGCAAAGGAGATGGAAACGTTATGAAAAGAATGCTTCAATTTAAAAATTCAGAGAATGGGTATGCATGCTTTGAGAATGGTGAGATAGTTTTTGAAATATCTAAAACTCTTCTCCAGTTTGACGTGAAAGCATTTTATCAGGCTTTTTACAGTGAAGATAAAGACTTTGATGATATTGAAGTGGAGAACTGTATTCCAGATGACAGAGATGGAAGACGTGTGTTTGAGTGTATAACGTTGCTGATGCTTAAAGTAAAAGAAAAGCTTGCCGAGTTGCCGGATGAAAATGCAGTTGATACAGAAGCACCGTCTTCAAAATAATCTATACAGGAAAAACAATTACTCTTCTTTTTGGAACTGAGAAAGTAATAATTCTGGTAATTATTACTTATAGAGATCGTGGGGTGAAAGCATAGATGAAGAACTGGAAATCCTATAAACGTATTGAGTGGGAGGAGCTACCATGCGTATCCTAATGCTTGGCAACAGCTTTACATTTGCCAATGACATGCCTGACATACTGGCAGAACTCACCGGCGCGGAGGTCGTACATCACACCCGCGGCGGCGCCCGCCTGGCGGAGCAGCTCAATCCAAAGACGAAGACCGGAGCCAAAACGCAGGCCGCTCTGGAAAATGAATTCTGGGATTACGTGGTCCTGCAGGAAATGAGCAACGGACCGGTCACTTCGCGGAATTCCTTCCTGAAGAATGCCGGACGGCTCTGTGCCTGGATCAGGGAAGAAGGTGCCACTCCTCTTCTATTTGCCACCTGGGCGTATCAGAAAGACAGCCAGGCCATGGCAGAGATGGATATAAGCTATGACGAGATGGTGCAGGGCCTGCACGATGCCTATCGCGAAGCCGCCGACCAGAACGATGCGCTGATCGCGGAGGTTGGGCAGAAATTCTATGAACTGGCTGATTCTCAGGATCTGTATGCAGAGGATGGCCAGCATCCGAGCGAAACTGGGTCCCGTCTTGCAGCCGAGACC
>JAXJVN010000090.1:0-27641 GCA_036308545.1 Eubacterium sp.
CTTGATTTGTGAAACCAAGGCAATCCGGCTTTCACAGAACTTGCTGTTTTCTCTTGATTTGTGAAACCAAGGCAATCCGGCTTTCACAGAACTTGCTGTTTTCTCTTGATTTGTGAAACTCAACTCTGGTTTCAAGATGATAAACTCTCATTTACGATCATATCTCCATGCCGCGATGATAAGGGATGTCATGGTGATGACTTCCGTCAGGATTCCAACATAGGATGCATGATGAAGATCGTATACGATCCAGATGGGTGAAGCTATAAAGCTGAAGATTCGGATTTTTTTCGGTTCTTTCATCCAAAGGGAAGTTGTCTGCAGAGATGCAGCTGTACAGGCCAGAACGTCGAAGCCATCCTTCCAGACCATGACCGTAAGCAGGATTTCCAGCGCACAGGTGACAATGGGGATCAGATTACTGTCTGCCCATTTTTTCTTTCCGCGCTGCTGGAAAATCAGGTTGCGGATAAAACAGACAACATTGATGACGACGCCGGACATGGCGCTCAGCATCAGGTAATGGATAATCCAGGCAATACTGTTAATGATCTGGACGAAGAGAATTTTCTTCCGGTCGTTCATCTGGAAGGTGATAAACATGCAGATGGTTGCAAACGCCCCTACAAACTGGGCATACAATACAATGTGGTTCATTTCTTGTCTTTTCCTGTCTTTCCCTATTATGATTGCTGCACATAGCTCAGTTCTATTTTCCTATCATGATTACTGCACAAAGCTCAGTTCTATTTCCCTATCATGATTGCTGCACAAAGCTCAGTTCTATTTCCCTATCATGATTGCTGCACAAAGCTCAGTTCTATTTCCCTATCATGATTGCTGCACAAAGCTCAGTTCTGTTTCCCTATCATGATTGCTGCACAAAGCTCAGTTCTATTTCTCTATCATGATTGCTGCACAAAGGCTTCCGGTCGCTCTTTCTGCAGTTTCTTCTGTAAACCCAGATGAATAAACTCATTCGATTTGCTGTCCTTCTTAAAAAAGCAGTGCATTTATCTTACTTGCCGTGATCACTCGTCCGCAGTTTCTACCCCGCTCATCAGTTCCGTATAATATACGTCCATGATCGCCTGCTGCTCATCCCTGACCGCAATCTTCCACGAGTTGTTAAACGTAACTTCATAAACTTCGGTCAGCGGCGAATCATAGTAATCGTCCGGCAGATACTGCCCGATCAGTTCCCGCTTAATTATAGGCACGCCGCCGAATTCCCTGAGGTTTTTGGCATTTTCCTCCGGTCTGCATTCGAAGTCGATAAAGGCTTCGGCAGCCTCTTTCTTCGTCGAGGAGGATGGAATAGCCCAGTATTGCGGCGCATTCTCGATACCGCAGGGAAGCTGGACGAACTCAAACTTGTCCCAGTTCTCCCTGCTGTCGTTGCAGAGGATATTGTAGTCCCAGCAATAGGCGACAGAGCACTCTCCACTTTCCAGCTGAGAAACAGCGCTCTCTCCGACAAAGGCTTTTACATTTGGCTTAATCTTCATGAGAAGGTCATTGGCTTCCTTCATCTCCTGTGGATCCGTGGAATCCGGCGAATAGCCTAGATCTGCCAGAGCTCCTCCGTAAAGGGAAATCGTTGAATTGACCAGGGCGACCTGACCCTTCAGCCTGGGATCTGCCAGATCGCTCAGCCTCGTCGGCTTGATCGGACAGGTTTCTTTGTTATAAATAATCGTTGTATAAAGGGGCGCCATATCCGGAACGACGTATTCCTCTTCCGCGTCTCCAATCGGCGCTCCGTTTTCGGTGAAATACTTATCCTCTATATTGTGGAGGTTGGGAATATTATCCTTGTTGATTTTTGCCAGAAGACCGTTGCGGATAAAGGAGTCCGCATAGCCGGTTTCCAGGTCGATGATGTCATAATCCGCGCTGCCTTCCAGAAGCTTTGCCATAAGGACATCCGTATTGTCGATGTAGCTGACGTTTACCTTAATTCCGGTCTCTTTCTCAAAGTCCCTGAAGACTTCTTCGGACCAGAACCCGCTCCATACCAGAAGGTTCAGGGTATCTGTTCCGGTCGTTTCCGCTAAGGTCGCTCCTGTTTCGGTGTTTCCTGAGGCAGTTCCCCCGACAGGCCCTTTTTTACTGCTGCTTCCGCTAAGGTAAACAGCGCCAGCGACTCCTGTGACTGCCAGAACTGCCGTGCAGGCAAGAGCAATCCAGCGCACCCGAAGGTCTTTCTTCTTTCCCATTTCTTCTGTTTCCGCCCTTTTCTCCAGCGCCTTATTGACCAGAAGATAAATCAGGATGATCAGGAAGCTGGCAAGGAGAATGATGGTCGTCAGAGCGTTAATCTCGGGAGAAATTCCCTTCTTGATCATAGTGAACGCCCTGAGAGGCAGGGTAATGGTCTGGGCGTCTGCCAGAAAGCTGGTAATGATCAGCTCATCCAAAGTAAGAGAAAAAGCCATGAAGGCTCCAGCGCCGACTCCCGGCAGGATTGCCGGCAGTGTCACATGCAGGAAGGTATAGAGCCGGTCCGCGCCCAGGTCCATGGAAGCCTCTTCCATAGCGGGGTCCATGCCAGCAAGCCTTGATCTGACATTGATGAAGACGTAAGGAAGAACCAGAGTCGTATTTCCGATAATGACCGTTCCGATTGAAAGCGGAAGGTCCAGCAGATTGAATACAATCAGCAGGGCCACTGCAAGCACGATTTCCGGAATGACAATTGGAAAATAAATAGACGTGGAAAAAATTTTTTTTCCTTTAAATCCGGCTTTTCGAAGCCCTACTGCTCCTGTCGTGCCCAGGAAAGCTCCCAGTGCGGTAGAGGTCACGGATACGATAATCGTATCCAGAAAAACTTCCCACATATCGGCATCACGGAAGAGTTTTGCATAATAATCCGTTGTAAAGCCGGACCAGACGACGTTCGCCCTGCTGTTATTAAAGGAAAAAGCCACCATGACAGCAACCGGCGCATAGAGGAAGATAAAAAGCAGGACCGTATAAATCCGAAACAAAACCCTGTCCCTTTTTTGTTTTTGCTTTCTCTTATCCATAATAAAAGTCCCTTTTTAGGTACCGGTAAAAAAAGTGAAGCATCTGAAAAATCACAGGTCGTCCAGCGAACCTCCGACTTTTGTATAAATCCATACCATTAGAAGAATGATTGCGCCCAGCACAACAGAAACGGCAGCACCGAAAGGCCAGTTCCTGGCAATCGTGAACTGACGATAAATCAAGTTTCCGGCCATCATCGTCGTTCCTCCTCCCAGCATGTCTGTGACCATGTAATAACCTATGCATGGAATAAAGGTCAGAATGACTGCCGCGAAGATACCCGGCGCAGTATTGGGAAACGTTATCCGGAAAAAAGTCTGTACCGGTCCTGCTCCCAGATCACTGGAGGCTTCCAGAAGTCTTCGGTCCAGCTTTTCTGCTGCCGAATACATAGGCAGTATCGCCAGCGGCAGGAACATATAGACCATGCCCACAATAACGGCAAAATCATTGTAGAGAAGTTCCAGCGGTTCCTTGATCAGTCCCAGATTCAATAGAGTCGTATTGATGATGCCGTGACTTCCCAGAAGGATGACGTAGCTGTACAGAATTACGATGCCGCTGACCCAGAGAGGCAGCATGAGAAAGATTAGGATCAGACCGGATGTTTTTCTCCTTATGGCAGCCATGTGAAAAGCAAAGGGGTAGCCCATCAGAACAGTAATAACCGTTGTCCACAGGGCAATCCTGACCGATTCCGCTACAACCGAATAATAAACCGGTTTAAAGATGCCTGCATAATTGGACAGGGTAAAGTGAAAATCAATCTTGCCCAGCGTTCCCTTGGACATGAAGCTGATAAAAACCAGAATTGCCATAGGTGTGATAATAAACAGGGCTGACCAGATAATGATGGGAGCACACATAAGGGCTGTCGCCGCACTTTTCCTGGCGGGTTTTGTTTTTCTTTTTTCTTTCATCTGCCGGTCTCCCCGCGCTTTCCGGATGGCTCTGTTTCCTTAATAATCTCAGCCTTGTCCGGCTCCCAGTAAAGATAAATCCTGCTGCCGTCCTTTGGAAGATCATGGCGCGGCAGCCTGGTAATCTTGATTTCCTGACTGTTATCCAGCGTAATGAAGAGTCGGACCAGATTTCCCGTATAGGTACGGTCCCGAATGGTCCCTTCTATGGAAAAACCGTCTATCGGCTCCAATGAATAGCGGGTATTCTCTGGGCGTACGGAAACGGTCACATGCTCTCCGGCTTCAAAGTGCCTGCCGGTCGGATCTGCCACAAGTTCTCCGGCATCTGTTTTGACAGACGTCGCTTCTGCTCCCTGGTCTGTTTCTTTCAGTACCGTACCATCCAGAATATTCGACTCTCCGATGAAACCGGCGACGAATCTGGTCGCCGGATGGTCATAGAGAACCTCCGGCGTCGATAGCTGTTCCAGCACACCGTCATGAATGACACCGATCCGGTCACTCATGGTAAGCGCTTCTTCCTGATCATGTGTGACATATACGAAGGTGATACCCAGTTTCCGCTGCAGGCGCTTCAATTCAATCTGCATCTGTTTTCTCAGCTGTAGGTCCAAAGCAGACAGCGGCTCGTCCAGAAGCAGAACCCTGGGATTATTAATCAGTGCCCTGGCAATCGCGACTCTTTGTTTCTGGCCGCCGGACATCTGACTGATTCGTCTCTTCTCAAAGCCTTCCAGTCGGACCAGCTTAAGCATTTCCTTTACACGCCGGTCAATTTCATCCTTGGGTACGCGTCTTACCTTTAAGCCGTAAGCGACATTCCCATATACATTTAAGTTCGGAAAAAGGACGTAGTTCTGAAAGACCGTATTGACATCTCTCTGATACGGTTCCAGATTTTCTACGTTTTTTCCTTCGATCGTTATGGTTCCTGAGCTGGGAAATTCAAAACCCGAAATCATACGGAGCGTCGTCGTTTTGCCGCATCCGGAAGGTCCCAGAAGAGTCAGAAACTCTCCCTGGTAAATATCCAGATTCAGGTCTTTGACGATATGGTCCTGATCGAACCACTTATTGACTCCCTTAAGAGATACGATTGTATCCGGCATCTTACTGTCCTCTTTTATACATTTCAATATTTTCAGAATTATTATTTCTCATCACACGAATTCATAATCAACTCGAGTTCTTCGGACTCTCGATGATGAGCAGCAAGTCACAGAGCCGTCTCTGCATGCCAGCATGCAAGGACGGCTTTATGGCTTGTCACCTTCACAAAAAATAGCTGTTCCGTCCTTGTCTGTCAAGCGTTTCATGCAGTCAGTCCTTTCTATGAAAACAAGGGATTGGAAAGACGAGAGCCGCTTCTAAACGGTCTCCACCGGAGACCAGAAGCGCCGAGTGGGTATGCGAGCATACCCGTTCGGCTCGCTGCTCGCGTAAGAAAAGAAGCTTAAGAAACAGCATTCTGTCTCTTAAGCTTCCCTTCTTTTTCCACTTTTATTTTCGGACAGACGCTGCTTCTGTCTTTGCTGCCTCCGTTCCGGATATCAATCCCGCCTTGGCTTAAATTGTGCCCGGGCACGTGACGTAAGAGCGTCTTCTTCTGCGTGCCCGCAGCATCCGCCAGATGCCGGCAAGATACTTCTAATCCGGAGTTATGCCTCAGCATCTGCGTTCTGCATGAGCGCGGCTTTAAGCTGAGCTTCAATATCTAAGAGCTGCTTCTCCGCAGCGACTCTGCCGGCATGTCCTTCCTTCTGGATGCGGATGCTGTCGTTGATAGTGGCAATCAGGTCGTCGTTGACCTGCTTCAGAGTCTCCAGGTCAGCGATTCCGCGCTCGGATTCCTTCATGACGCCTTCTGTATTCTGCTTGAGCAGAGAGGAATTTGCCTTGAGCAGATCGTTGGTTGTATCCGTGATCTTTCTCTGGGTCTTGAGGATATCCTGCTGATGTTCCAGACCGATTGCCAGAACGATCTGATTTTTCCAGAGCGGTATGGTCTGCAGGATGGCAGTCTGGATCTTGTCTACCAGAAGGCGGTCATTATTCTGGATGAGACGGATCTGGGGAGCGGTCTGCATGGCAATGGTCTTCGAGATCTTCATGTCATGGATTTTTTCCTCAAAGCGGTTAACATTCTCCTCGAAGTCCCTGACCACCTGCGCACTCATGGAATCGCCGCGTTCTGCCGCCTGAGCCCGGAGCTTGGGAATTGTACTTTCACGCATTTCTTTGATGCATTCCTCACCGGCCCGGATATAAACCTGCAGCTCGCGGAAGTGTTCCACATTCTTGTCATACATGGTATCGAACATGGTCACGTCGCGGATCATCTGCATCCGTTCTTTCTCCAGTTCCTTGGAGATGCGGTCAACCTGGACCTCCACCGTCTCATAACGGCGGGCAAACTTGCGCATGCTCTTCCAGAGGCTTCCCAGGATCGGGATTTTGCTGCCGAAAAGCTCGTCGACCTTCATAGAACGCACTTCGTCCGAAAGGTCTGCCAGAAGTTCTCCGGTTTTTCCGGTATCTTTGACACGTACCTTTTCCAGGATGCTCTCCGAGAAGGACTGGATATCACGTTCTGCACCTACACCATACTGCATAAGGATATTGGAGTCCGAAAGATCGATGCTCTTCCTGATTTCTTCAACCTTGGAGAGCTGTTCCGGCGTAAGCTTCTCTGCTTCAGCCGCGACCTGTGTCTCCGTCGGTACCGTAAGTTCTGCTGCGGGTGCCGTTTCTGCCTCTTTCTTCTGCAGAAGATCGTCCAGTGATAATTCTCCCATGATGCTTTTCCCTCCACAATGCATGGCGTGCTTTTTGCAATGTTATGATGTATGTGCCAAAAGTATGATACCAGATTGTTCCGCGTTTCACGGTCTCCGCTTCGCTCCGGTCGGCGCTAAACGGTGTCCACCGGACACCAGCGCCCCACAATCTGCACTGGTATCATGTTATATATACTTTCGGCAAATATTCCCGTTTTCAGGAAGATACCGCTTCTATGATTTTTTCCATTGTTTTATAGTTGGGCATCTGGCCGACCTGCGTTACACTCTTTGCCACTCCGACGTCCTTGAAGGTATCCTGGCTTACGTAGCTGCCGGATACGCCGGTGCGGAAGCCGTGCTTCTGCCAGGCAAGATCCTGGATATGCTTGTCCGTAAGGGCGTCGACTGCCCCGGCGGCATTGTCATCCAGAGCAATCCAGACGTGGGAGGACCAGACGGTCGGGGTCGGGTACATCATGACGACATCGTCCTTGATCTGTGTCCAGACGTCCGGATTCTCCGCGGTAAATTCCAGCAGCTGACTCTCGTAACCGACAACCATAGGTTTGGAACCCATCCCCATCTTGAGAAACTCGTTAAAAATATCTGCTGAGGACGATTCCATATAGCCTGACTGGTCAAAAATCTGCTTAATGACCGGCAGCTGATCGTCAACATTGGATTCGTTGGCGACGCCGCCCACGAGAGTATTGGCGATCAGTCCCGCGAACATATTTCCGGAATTGGACTTTGCGGGATCCGTAGAATAAACGGTTACATTTCCATAAAGCTCTGAAAGTCCGATATCCGACCAGGAAGTCCGGTCCGTTATCAGCTTGATCAGCTTTGCCAGATCAACCGTCCAGACACCGTCCGTTTCTGAAGCAATTCCCTGTTTCTGCAGCGCCTGTGCTACCGGCTGACGCGTGTAGATTACAATCGGCGTATTGAAGATGATTTCACTTTTGACCGGTTTTCCCACCGTGGCTTTGTAATATTCAAGAGCCGTCTGGCTGGATGGCCAGAGGAAGTCCCTGCCTTCTTTATCCGCAGTAACCATATCCAGGGACCCTGCCTTTGAATAATCCAGGGAGAGATGATAATTCTTTTTCAATTCCTCCTGTATCTCTTCGTCTTCCAGGAAGCCGATTTTTTCTCCCCCGACGTATCCGTTCAACTCGGTAACCTGATTGGCCTTTCCGAAAAGAGTAAAGCCGATCACAGCGCCTATCACGCCGAGTACGACGATCAGACCGATCAGTTTTGTCTTCATGCTCTTACTGATCTCCTTCCATTTTCATGGTGTTTTTCAGGACTTCTATGTCCGTCTCAATCTCCATCTTTTCACCTTCCAGAAGGCGGGAAAGCTGCTTGTCAAATGCTGTGTTCAGCAGCTCCAGGGCATCAGCTGTCTCAGAGGTCAGCTGACCGCCGTTCCCTCCGTGGTCCGGCAAGCCGGTCCTCTGCAGGTCTGTATATTTATCGACAAGCTTCTCCGCCGTATCCAGATAGTAATCCGTAAAGCGATTGGTCTTTGATATCTTGTCCGGATGTTCGGTCAGATAATCCAGGATCTTATGCCCGGTTGCCACAAGGCCGCTGACTGATTTCCTGACGGCAGTTGATTCGATCAGGTTCAGCTTTTTTTCCATGGATGAAATATCCCGCCGGGCTTCTTCCATAACCTTGAGGGAATCCAGGCCGCCCTTCATGCTGTCAACGTCAACGCTGCCGATCTTCGTGCTGGGCTTTAAGAGGAAATACATGCCGAAATAAAGGGCAACAGCCAGAACTGCAGCCAGCCATGCCGGGAATTTCATACCTAAGTAGAGCAGGAAAAACAGGGCGATGGCACCTGCTGCCGCTCCTATGGTACGAAGGGTTTCTTTCAGTTTTCTCAATTGTATCCACGCACCTTCCGGAAAGCGCCTACCAGGTCATTCCTGCCGTCGAAGACGCGGGCATTGGAAAGCTCCGCAAGCATGTCCAGCTGGACCGAGTCCGCATCTCCATACATAACGGAGAAAATCGGAATATCCTGGTGTTCTTGCTTATATGCTTCTTCAAAATCATCGTAATAATCCTCGGACATACCGTCTGTCATGACGATGATTGCCGCCGTATATTTGGACAGGTCATACCTGTCCATCTCTTCCAGTCCTTTTTCCATGGCTGCGTACATGTTAGTACCGCCGTCCGGTTCCAGACCATCGACGGTATCATAGAGCTGATCCATCTCAGCACCGTTGCCTTCTGCCGTGTAGACTTCTCCTACACTGTCATTGAAGGGAATCAGGATGGTCACATCCTCAGGAGACGCTCCCAAAAAATTTTTCTCAGCATTCTTCTGAATGAGAAGCTCCTTCATGGCAGCAGTCAGCTGCTGCTCTCCGTCGCCATACATACTTCCGGAGAAGTCCAGGCAGTAGACGGTAAGGGATGGCTTTCTCAGCTCATTCTGATAGAGGTTCAGACATTGCTGCAGCACGTCCCCCTCCGGCATTTTAAAAGGAGAAAGGACAAGATCCGGCTGAAGACCCCATTCTGATTTGAAGACCTTCTTATTCTCCTCGCTGACGCCCGTATAGCCGGTCCGCCTGCCGGTCTTCTGGATCTGGTCCTGGACGTCCGCAGAAAGCAGATAATCCTGCAGGCTCTGAAAAAGTTCTTCCTTCTTATCATCTCCCTGATCTACATAGCCGAGGGGAGAATCCGCGATGGACAAGCCGTCATAGGGATAGACCACGTAAAGAGGCTCTTTGCCTTCCTTTTCCAGTTCCTGATTAGCTGCGATCATCAGACATTCATAATTGACCATGGCGTCGTAGTCGCCGGCGACGAACATGTCCTTAAGCCAGTCTGAGCTTCCGGAAGAACGGTCGATGCCGCTGAAGATCTCCGTCAGCTTCTTTTTTAAATTTTCGTCTTTGAGGGTATCAGCCGTAATGACGTCCGCATCCCCGGACAAGGCATGGATGAAGCCGATATAGGCGCTGGCGCCGGAATTGGACTGCGTCGCGCTGGTCATGCAGAATTTGAGCTTGCCGGCTTCTATAGCGTCCAGAATATCGTTAACGGACACTTTTTTTCCAACGAAGCCCAGTTCTTCCGCCAGCGACTTGCGGATGCCGAAAACGACCGGGTTCATGGAAATAGATTCCGCGTGCTTTACCCTGTGCAGCTTGTCTCCTGAATTCATCCAGATGGAACTTGCCGGCCAGACGGCATCATAGTCAAACTGTTCCTCCTCCAATGCTCTCATGATGTCCAGCGAGCCCTCGTAGGTCATGCTGATCTTTACATGATTTTTCTTCGCGTATTCCTCTAAGATAGGTGCCAGTTCTTTATTCTCCGATCCGGACAGGATGCGGATCTCGTTTTTGCCGGAACCGAACACCTGGCCGGAAGAATTGTCTTCTTCGGATCCGCTCCCCCCGCATCCCGCGAGTAATATCGATAAAATCAAAACGATTCCTGCAAAAAATGCAATGATCCGCTCTGTTTTTTTTCTGCATTTTGCATGCCTGCTCATAGTTCTTCCTTTCTGAATCGAATGCCGGCAGAAAATTTTCCGATTTTTCTGTATTTTTTATTCTAGCATGGGAATTGCAGGCTTCTTGTAAGGTACTTGTAAGATTTCGGTAAAATATATGTTTGAATTTTCTCCCTTGTCTCACCCGCAAAAAGCCGTATAATGGAACATGACATTGTAAACAGGATCCTGGTTGGGTTCTGATTTGAAAAGGAGTTGTTATCTATGGAAAAACAAGAATACCTCGCCGTGTACCGGCACTCACTTGCACACATCCTGGCAAAGGCTGTTATTGAGATCTACGGATCAGACGTTCAGTATGCGATCGGACCGCAGATCGACGACGGCGCTTACTATGACTTCGTACTTCCTGAAGGAAAATCCATCAGTGAGAATGATTTCACCGCAATCGAAAACAAGATGCGCGAAATCCTGAAGAGAAAAGAAGCCTGGACCCGCAGGGAAGTCACACGCGCAGAGGCCCTCGAAATCTTTAAGGGTCAGAAGTTCAAGACCGAACTGATCGAAGACCTTCCGGAAGATGAGACGATTACCGTTTACTATACCGGCGATGACTACGTCGATCTCTGCCGCGGACCGCACGTGGAAAATTCCCAGGAGCTCTTAAGCGCTGCCTTCAAAATCCACTCTACCTCCATGGCTTACTGGAGAGGCGATGAGAACAAAGATAAGCTGCAGCGTGTCTACTTCTATGCTTATCCTTCCAAGGACGAGCTCAAGGAGCACATCAAGATGATCCAGGAGGCGAAAGAGCGCGACCACAGAAAGCTCGGCGCCCAGATGGAACTCTTTATGTTCAATGAAACCGCTCCGGGCATGCCCTACTGGCTTCCCAGAGGCTGGCAGATGTACCAGGCCCTGCTCAAATACAGCAGAGAGGTCCAGAGAAGGCACAACTATACCGAGATTGCCGCTCCCCTTGTTAATAACAAAAAGCTCTGGCTGGTCAGCGGCCACTGGGCACACTACCTCAACAATATGTTTATCGTTCCGGGCGTTGACGGATTCACTTCTGCCGACGTCGATATCCAGACCCTGGTAGATGATTTTAATAAGAAGAATGCCGAAAACCGCTTCACCAAGATTCAGGCAGGCTCCGTCATCTACAACCGCGAGAATATCGACACCATGGCTGCAAAGCCCATGAACTGCCCCAACGCCATGCTGACTTACAAGAGGAAGGCACGTTCTTATAAAGAACTTCCCATCCGTTACAGCGAGTATGACGTACTTCACCGCAAGGAGAAATCCGGACAGCTGAACGGCCTCTTCCGTGTACAGGAGTTCCGTCAGGATGACGACCATACCTTCGTCATGGAATCCCAGATCAAGGATGAGATTGCCGATATCATCTCCATCGCAGATGAAATCTACAAAACCTTCGGCGTAACCTACCGCGCAGAGCTCTCCACCAGGCCGGACGACTATATGGGCGATATCGAAGTCTGGAACCGCGCAGAAGCAGACCTCAAAGAGATTCTGGACGAGAAATACGGACCGGACGGCTACGAGATCAATGAAGGTGACGGTGCTTTCTACGGACCCAAGATCGATTTGCAGATTAAGGACGCCATTGGAAGAGAATGGCAGTGCGGCACCATTCAGCTGGACTTCCAGCTGCCCCATAACTTCGGTCTGACCTATACCGCTGAGGACGGTTCCAAGCAGATGCCGGTCGTCATCCACAGAGCCATCTACGGTTCTCTGGAGCGTTTCATCGGAATCATCATCGAGAACTTCAAGGGAAGCTTCCCCTTCTGGCTGTCACCCATGCAGGTCGGCATCGTACCGATCCGTCCGGAGCACAACGAATACGCTAAGAAGGTTGAAGATCTGCTGATCGCCAACGGAATCCGTGTAGAGTGTGACTATGAAGACATCCACATGAAGACCAAGATCAAGACCTTCCATAACTACAGAGATCCCTATATCCTCGTCCTCGGTGACAAGGAAGCCGCGGAGAATACTGTCTCCATCAACATTCGCGGCAATAAGAAGCTCAACAACGTACCGCTGGATCAGTTCCTGGCACTCTGCAAAAAGATGAACGAGACCCACTGCATCGAGATCCTCGATTCCCTGGATCAGCTGTAAAACAGCACAAAGTGGCTCTGGTGTCCATTCGTGCAAGCACGATAGCCACTGAGCCCCTGTGCTGCAAAAAGCCCCATGGCATTCACTGCGAATGCCATGGGGCTTTTTTTCATGCAGACATCCAGAAGTACAAGCTGTATCCAGCCAAGGGGACAGTTCTCCCGACCAGCCAGCCATAGGGGCTGGCCACTCCTGCACCATGCCTGCTTTATTTCCGCGAGGGTCAAATACCCCGCTGCTTGCGGCGGGGTATTTGACTTTGCTTCGTAATGAAAATGTACAATTTTCTGAAACTCTGTGTAAAACCTATTGACGAAGTTTTTTCCTCGGTGAATGATAAGGAAGCGAAGCAGAACAACCGATTTTTTACTTTATTAGAATCAGAATATGAAGAAAGAAAAAACAAAAGGAAAGACGAAGCATAAACAGAAGGAAGCATACAAAGTGTCTCCACCTGTTTCTTCTCCGATCCTGTCCGGTGATCCTTCTGACGGCATGTCCGTCGGCTCAATCGCAGTAAATGGGCATACGGTCGATGCTGAAGAAAAGGCAGTCCGTATTTATGACGACATGCAAAAGCATTCTGACGTTGACGAATTTTTCGTACTGAACGCAGATAAAAAGCCCTGCGGTATCGTTACCCGCAATCAGATTATGAGCGTCTTCGGAGGAATGTACGGTTATAATCTTCATTTGCGTTCCAAAGCCTCCGATATCATGGAAAAACATTTCTTATCTGTCGATTTTTCCACTTCCATCACAGATACTGCCCAGCTTGCCATGAACCGTGAACACAGTCAGGTCTATGAAGCTGCAGCAGTTACCAAAAACGGCAGATACATCGGTCAGGTAACGGTCCGTGATCTTCTGCTGGCTTTCATTGAGATAAAGGTAAACGCTGCCTCCGACGTTAATCCTCTGACAAGGCTTCCCGGCAATCGTGCCATTCAGGAAAGGATCCGCAGGCTGATCACCGCTCCCGGTCACAATGCTGTAAACAGTTCAAAGGCTGCTGATGCAGCTTCGGATTGGTCCATTATTTATATAGATCTGGACAACTTTAAAGCCTTTAATGACGCTTACGGCTTCACCATCGGCGACAAGGTACTGCTTTCTGCTGCTGATTCCATGAAAGTTTCCTTTCCGGAGTCCACATTTATTGGTCATATTGGCGGAGATGATTTTACGATCATTGCTCCTTTCTCGGATCCTGAAGAAGTCAGAGGATGCTGCAAGGCGATGTGCGATGCTATTCGCGAACGGATCCTTCCTCTTTATACCGAAGAAGACCGCAGCCGCGGCTATATCATATCGCACGACCGCCTCGGTTTCATAAGGCAGTTCAGCATCATCACCATGTCCATAGCAGTAATGACCGCACAGCATCTATCTTCCATGAACATGGACGATTTTTCCGGCCGTATTGCCGCCGCAAAGAAAAAAGCCAAGCAGCAGGACGGCGACGCCATCATATTTGCTGCTGAGACAGAATCCTGACTTAGCCGTCAGAAAAAATATTACCGTGAGCGTGTCCCGTATTACGTATCCTGTTATTTGTTCGTACCGTTTTTCCGGATTGGTGAGTTATGATTTCTGAAGAATATATCATACAGAATTTAGAAAAGGCTGTTTCAGAGAATTGGATTGAAGTCTGGTATCAGCCCGTTATCCGTTCCTTATCAGGAAATCTGTGCGGCTTCGAAGCGCTTGCAAGATGGCGTGATCCGGTCGAAGGGCTTGTATCTCCCGGTCTTTTTATCCCGGTTCTGGAAAAAAACAGGATGGTCCACCTTCTGGATCAATACGTCATTAAAAACGTCTGTTCGAAGCTTCATTCGGAACTCGATGCAGGCCATACCATCGTACCGGTTTCCTTTAACCTGTCCCAGCTTGATTTTGAATGCTGTGATATCATCGGGTATCTTGAGAAGATTTCGGAAAGCTATGATATTCCCCGCGTTTATCTGCATGTGGAAATAACAGAATCTCTCCTGTCAGGTGACGCAGATATTATGAAAACCCGCATGGATCGTCTGCAGGCGGACGGCTTCGAAGTCTGGATGGATGACTTTGGTTCTGAATACAGTTCTCTCAACACACTCAAGGATTTCGATTTCCATACGCTGAAAATCGATATGAAGTTCCTGTCCAGCTTCTCCGATCGTTCCCGGCGCATTATCTCATCCATCATACGAATGGCAAAAGAGATTGGCGTTCATACCCTGGCGGAAGGCGTCGAAACCTTCGAACACTACTCTTTCCTACGTGAAGCCGGCTGTGAAAAAATCCAGGGATACTTTTTTGGAAAGCCGGCACCTTATGAAGCAGCTGTGAAAAACATCGAGAGCCAGGGAATCCGGATGGAAAACCGTGCCGATTTCTCTTTGTGGAGTCAGATCGGCAGGATTGATTTCCAGACGGACCTGCCCCTGACCATAGTCCGTGATGACGGAACCAGCCTGGTTCCTTTTTTCTTAAACGCCCAAACCAAAGAAGAATTTAACAGTCTTGGTTTCACCTCAATGGAAGAAATTCAGGACTTCTTTCATAGCTGCTCAGCAACGGCTTCACAGCTGCGCCATTTTGTGAGAAGTCTCCCGGAAAGCGGACAGCTCAGGAAAATCCTGCTTCAGGATGACGGAAATTATCTCCAGATTCGCGCATATCAGGTCGCCCTGAACCTGAATATGCGTGTCTATGCCATAAATCTTGTCAATCTCAGCAAAGATGAAAAAACGCCTGAAAAAAGCGTGGATTCTCTTGAGGCACTGCTGCGCCATACCTATCAGCTGTATGAACATATTCTTCTGCTTGATATGGTAAAAGACCGGGTTACAACTGTTTACGGTTATACCCCGGTTGCGGATATGAACAAGGACGCTGCTGTTTCGAAAAATGCTTTGAAAAATAAACAGGAAAGTAATGTTGCCCGCTATTTCAGCAAGGTATCTGAAATTCTGATTTTTCCGGACGATCAAAGCCGCTTTGCTGCTTATACAAATCCGGACAATATCAGGGAGTTTCTGAAACAAAATCCCGGCCAAAGCTATCGTGATTACTTCCGTATCCGTATGGAGAACGGCAGCTTCCAGTGGATTATCATCAGTATCATAAGCATGGATGGCAGTTCCGGAAAATATCTTGCCTTTAACCGTCTTATGTCCCAGGAAGCCATGCAGAATATCCACGAAAAATTCTCTGCTATCCTTGACAGTAATTCTATTCGTTATGACGGTTCAGCAAAATCTATCCGTTCCGTATCGAAAGACGCTATTACACCTGAAGCCATCTGGTCCAGCATTCTCCGCAGCAGCGGAATGAAACTGTTCTGGAAGGATAAAGAGCGCAGATTTGCCGGCGCTTCCCAGTCCTTTCTGAAATTTTACGGTTTTCAAAATATCGATGAGATTCTGGGAAAAACGGATGAAGAGGTGGGCTGGCACGTCGATCAGCAGCCTTACCGTTCTGACGAGATAAAAGTCCTGACGGAAGGACAGGCGGTCCTGAACAGTCCGGGCAAATGCATCGTGCGCGGACAGCTGCATAACATTCTCGCCACAAAATTCCCGATTTATTCAAGCGGACAGATTATAGGCCTGGTCGGCTGGTTCGTAGATTCAACCCAGGAGTTTGATTCGAAGGAAGAGATCCGCACCTCCCAGTCTCTCGATCCTGTTACCGGGCTTCTCAATCCACTCTCCATGGTACTGACAACACGTCAATATGTGGAAAGTTACGACTTGCATCAGAAGGATTTCGCCGTCATACGCTTCCGGATGCATGGCTACAAGAGGCTGGGCCGGGATCTGGGACCTGAAAAGCTGAATCAGATCATGAAGGAAGTCGGAAAACAGCTTCTGGAAAAAATCGGCAGCCAGGGGGTGATCGCCAACTATGGTGCCGGAGAGCTGCTGGCCCTTATTCAGACTGATGCGCCAAAGTCTGTTAAAAAATATGCCGACCGTATCTGTAAAATTGTAGAAGATATCCGAAACGTGAACGGTACCTCTGTAACCTTCTATGTAAAATACAATTACCTCTGGTACCATGAATCCAAAAACGTGCTTGAATTCCAGAAAATGATAAACAGTCTGAAAGTAAAATAGGCAGTCGCTATGGAGGACGGTTTTTCAGCACAAAGTGACCAGCACAAAGTGACTGTCACTTTGTACTGGTTTTACAGCTTCAGGCGTTTGAGTGCTTCGATGCAGAGCGGACTTCTGGTCGAATATTCGTCGGTATATCCGACCTGACGGACCAGATCCGAGCCTTTCATGCGTTCGATGGCGAACTGCAGTCCGGATGTATTGAAGTTCAGCATGCTGTTGTCGATCTGCTGCAGGTCGCCGCAGAGAACGATCTTTGTATTGTCGCCGCTGGACCTTGTCAGGATATCGCGGATCATCTGCTGGCTGGCGTTCTGGGCTTCATCCACGATAACAAAGGAATTTGCCAGGCTTCGTCCACGGATATATGCCAGAGGCAGGATCTCAATGATGCCGGTGTCCAGGTAATCCTGGATCTGGAGCTGGACCTGTTCATTGTCTTCGTACTGTTCCTGTCCTCTTATTACAACTTCCATGGAATCAAAATAAGGTGCCAGGAGGAGTCTGCTCTTTTCAAGCAGTTCGCCCGGAAGCGCGCCTAAATCCTTCTCTCCTTTTGCCGTCACGTTGGGGCGGGCAATCAGAACTTTATTATAAATACAGTCGGTATGAAATCTGGGATCATTGACCTGAGCCAGGCCTGATGCGATAGACAGAAGAGTCTTTCCTGTTCCGGCAGGACCATGCTGGATGACACAGGGGACTTTGTCGGGAGATGCCATAAGAGCATCCAGTGCAAAACGCTGGAGAAGATTCCGTCCTTTGATGCCGGACGCTTCCTTCTCCTCAATTCTGTAAAGAGTATTGTTCTGGTAACGGGCTAATTCTGTCCGTGTCCCGGACCGGAAAGCAATATACTCTCCGTTCCAGAGTTCTTCCGGAATCCTGGCAGTTTGGTCTGCTCTGATCTCCTCCAGGCCGACCGAGCCTTCTTCGTGGAGGACCTCCAGCAATTGCCAGGAATTGGTAACTTCAATCGTGTCCCATCCCAGATAACCGGTAGAATCAATTTTCTCGTTGTGATAGCTTTGGGCTTCCACGCTGCAGGCTGCCGCGTTAACCCTCATCAATGTATCATTGGTGACAAGGATAACCGGATTGGAGGGATTCTGTTTCGTCAGATGGATGCAGGTACTTAAGATTCTGTTATCCGCGCAGTCGAGTTCATAGCCCTTAGGAAGATTATCGGCTGAAATTCCGTCGGGTTCGATGATGACCATGCCTCCCGCCTGGTTTTTGACCCCCTTCAGCAGATCACCTTCATGTCTCAGCTTTTCAAGCTCCAAGCCCGTATGCCTGGCGTTGTAACCGACCTCACCCGGATCATTTTTATGCCGGTCAAGTTCCTGCAGCGTCGTCCCCGTCAGATAAATAATGTTATCAGCAAATCCGTTGATAACAGACTCCGGAGAATTGTGCAGGAGCACGTTGGTGTCGATTACAAATCGTTTGGCCATAGGACTTGGTCCTCCTTTTTTCAGTTTTTTTGCAGACGGTTGCCTTGCTGTTTCCGATTATCGGTTTAATCTCTTTGAAAAAATACACCCCTTCGGTTTTCCCAGCCGGAAGAACCGTCCCCGCAGCTGCTATAAAAATATGGAAAAATCTTTCCAATCCTTATATACTGATATTATAATCCTAATTGAGAATAGAAAAAGACTTTTTTTGTTATTTTACTAATATTTCAGAATATTTTTGTTTTTTTACATTGTTCTATAATTTTTGTTTACATTTGACTGCTGTACTTTACAAACGTAATTTACTGGAGATCATCCCTCCCATGTAAAAACATTTTCGAACGCAATGATAATCTTACGGAAGTTTTATTCTTCCTTGAACCATATTTTAAGTCTTTCCTATATGCTGTAATCATAGTTTGATTACAGGCTCTTTCTAAGAGGGAGGGATTGTCATGATCATTCAAATGGACTGGTCTGTTCTGCATTGGTTTCAAGATCATCGTACAAAGTTTCTGGATACCTTTATGCCCATTATTACAAGGCTTGGCAATGCCGGCATCGTATGGTTCGGGATCATCTTCTTTATGTTCTTTGTCCCCCGCATGCGGATGTCCGCCGTCTCCGGCTTCCTTGCCATTGCCATTGATGCTGCCCTCTGCAATCTGATCGTGAAGCCCCTGGTCGATCGTCCGAGGCCTTTCTCGGTGAAGGACATTACCGAACTTCTGATCCATGCGCCCAAGGATCCGTCCTTCCCGTCCGGCCATACGTCTGCTTCCTTTGCTGTAACCTTTGCTCTTTTCTTTACGGGTTCCGGCTTCTGGATCCCCTGCCTGGTCCTTGCCATCCTGATTGGCGTCTCCAGAATGTATCTGTACGTCCATTATTTCACGGATGTTCTTATCGGAGCCATGATTGGGATTGTCTGCGGCGCGGTCGGATCCGCACTGGCAGTTCCAGTTTACATGATGCTGCTTGCCGCAAAATAAACCTGCTTTCAAAGCTAAAGGTGTCAGGTGCTGTGAACAAAAGTTCACAGCACCTGACACCTTTAGCTTTAGAGATACTGATTGAATTCCACCTTCTCCTTATCCGGTCCCAGAATAGTAAAGTATTTCACGCCGTTATCCCAGTAAGGAAGCTGTCCTTCTTCGATAATATTCAGCCCATCCGCGAGTGCCAGATCATGTACTTTATCAACATCCGTCACATTGATGGCGAAGTGGTCGATCGCACCGAATCGCCGGGACGCCTGACCGTTCTGATAAAGCTCCAGACATAAGTCGCCCAGCTTCAGGAATGCCACCAGAACGCCTTCGTTTTCCGTCTTCAGAGCAAGCTCAAAGCCCAGTTTTTCGTAAAATCCAATCGATCTGTCCAAATCAGAAACCGGAATGCCGATGTGCTGCAAACCGGTCGACAATTCTTTGTATTTATTCATTCCATCCTCCTGTCTCATCTGCACAGATACACGCACCCCATCCAAGCCAGAATGCTCTTCTTACATGAAAATCCTTTACTTACATGAAAATTCTCTTTTTAACTGAGGACTTCCTTCTCATTCACCAGAACTTTCCCTAAGTTTTCTTCCGTTGGCTCCAGGCTGTAAGGCCATTCAATCAGCCTGACCCCGTTTTCCAGGCAGAGTTCTTTTTTCTTCAAATCCAGCTCCTGCCTGTGCTCCAGAGCTTCCTGTCCTCCAAAGAAATCGACCGGAGAATAATGCTGAACTCCCTGGTATTCTATTGCTGTATTCAGGGAGGGGATGTAAAAGTCCAGGCTCTGATTACCCAGCCAGTCCGGCCGGTACTGATAAAGGGTATCCGGATAAACCGCACGTACCGTATGAAAAAGAGAAAGCTCGTTCTTCCATTTAGGCTTAATGATGCCTTCCGCTGTCATACCTGTACGGATTCTGGTCCGCTCCAGACGCCAGTTTGTCTTCAGCTTATCTTTTTCTTCATACAAGGCAAGATCCAGATACCACCATTGAAAAACAGGCATCATGACCTCGTTGAGACAATGGAAAAACTCCAGCTCCGAGCTGAAATAGCCTGACTCCAGGATATGTTCGATATTTCGGCGCACAAAAACCGTTTTCGCCGGATTGTGGTAAAAAAGGAGTCCGCCGTGGTATTTGGCAAGCCGGTCCGGAAGATAAGGAGACCGGAGTACGATCCCGTCCTGCCGGAGGTGAGTCAGGTACCAGGGCAGAGAATAATCATAAAGAGAATACCCGCCCGGCATCTCCTGAGACGCTCCCCCGTAGACCAGATGAAACATCAGCATGCAGTCGTCCATGTTCTGCTTGTCAAAAACAGCCAGAAAATGAACTCTGTCTTCATCCGGAAACAGGTTGGAAATAGGATGAAAAACCTCCGCCCGCTTGCAGACTTCCATCAGAACGAAGAACTGCGAAACCGGTGACTCCGGAAAAATAAAGTATGCCTTATGGTCCGTATCCCAGCCTTTGAACTGGTTCATAAAACGAAGCACATAAGGATTGTCTTCTATCTGCTGTTTTCCCGCCGCTTCTATCAGCTGTCTGGTTGCCTGCCGGTAGGGCAGATCGTCCCAGGAAAGCCGGACCAGGAACTGATCATAGCCATTCTTCACATATTCCGATCGGATTTCATCGCTGAAGTCTTCCTGATAGGACTCGTGCTCCTGCAGCAGCTGGTCCAGCGTGGCAAAGGTCTTCCCTTCATGATATCTGGGATAGCGCTCCCAGAGCATGTCCAGCCTGGAAAAATCCGGCGGGACCAGTGAATCCGGAACTTTATGAATATTTGGGTAAGGCATAATTTTCACTGCTTCCTTTACTCGCTGAGTTCCTTCATTATCCTTCTCCTCCAGGCTATCCCCGGTCTCATTCAAATCTGATTCTTCAAGCTTCTTTAAGGCTTCCCTGAATAAAATCTTTCAATGCAGCGTTGGGGCCTCCGTTAAAGAAATACATGCGAATCTGATTTTTCCGAAGCATTGCCATATTTTTCGGCATAAAGTTTCTGGCGACGATTCCATCCACTTTCAGTTCCTTCAGTGCTTTGATGGTATCTTCCTCTGACGAACCTTCCTGCATGCCCAGGGTCTGCTTCTGGACTTTTTTTCCATCCCGGATCACCGTAAGAGTAAAAGCTTCCGCCTCTTCAAAACGCGGGACCATCCCCTGACGGTCATCTGCGACTGCCAGAAGGATATCTCCCGGATTCTTGGTGAATTCGTAAACGCCTTTTTTCTTTAATTTCAACTTATCAAACATTACATCTAATCCTTTAATTTGAAACCATCTAAGTTTTTCGATATTTGTTCCATGCACACGCACAATTGCGATACCGCCTACAAAACCTCGCCTGTAGCTGGAGTAAACGGCAATACGGAGGTGTCAGGTGCTGTGATCAAAAGTTCACACAGCACCTGACACTATCCGCTCTATTCGCTATTCGCATTCGCTGTTCTCAGATTATGAATGCAGATCAATTATGCGGCCACCTTGGTCATGGGTGTATAATAGGTCGCCTGATAAATATCTTTAAGCTGATACCCGAACAGCAGGTTCTGACCGATAATCTCATAAGTGGACAGATTCAGGCCGTCTTCACCGACTTCAATCGGCTCAGACAGATAATAGCTGTCCTGATAGTTACCGTCATAATCGTAATAATCGGTCAGCAGCTGAACGGTCGTACCTGCTGTTACCGGATGAAGTCCTTTGCCTTCGGTCTTGTCCGGATAGATATACTGAGCGCCCAGAATGGTTCCGTCCGGGTTCTCATCCGTGAACTCGACGATCAGCCTTGCCTGCTGCTCTCCTTCTGCCAGACCATTCTCCGCTTCCTCTCCAGAGTCCAGAGCTTCTACGTCGCTATCCGTCTCAAACTGTTCCATATCGTCCGTCTCCTGAATTCCGGTAAGGGTAACCGGAATATAGCCCCGGATTGTGTAATCGTCTTCCGTACGGAATTCTTCACTTGTTACATAGTAAGCGCAGGGCTGACCGTTCAGAGACGGCCAGGTATGGTCATAATCGATGATCAGGTCGCCGTCGTCGTTAAAATTGTAAATATCATCAAGTCCCAGATCGATGTAGCCTTCTCCGTCGTCAACCCAGACGTTAAGGGCCAGACTCTCAATCTTGTCCCATTGATCCTTTGGCAGTTCCAGCACCGTCTGTCCATCTTTTTCCGTCAGCACCAGGTTCCTGGGATTTACCTTATTGCGGCCGATCAGTTCCGCAATAAGATCCAGGGAATCTTCATCACATCCGCTTTCACCGCCCAGCAGATCGAACAGACTGAGGTCGTCATCGTAATCCTCTGCGCTTTCATCGTCTCCCAGCAACGAGCTAAGGAAGTCGTCGGTATCCAGTTCTTCTCCATTGGAGGAATCGCCGCCCAGCAGGATATCAAACAGAGAGTTCGAGGTATCATCCGCCGCCACCTGACCGGCTCCTTCCAGTGTTGCCGCTGTTTTGACCGCGTCGCGGTAGGAAGAATCCATGCCGATCTCGTCATAGATATCCGCCGCCTTGGAAGCGCTTCCCGTATCCTTATAAGGGAAGTAAATGCTCATGCCATTGGCATTGGTCATTTCATAGGTACGGTTATATTTCACGCAGCCCCTTACCGCCTCTGTAAGAGCCGACGCTTCGGATGAGCCGGTGTTCTTGCAGAAATCAATCAGGTCGATCTGGTCAATCTCACTGGACTCTGCAAATTCACGTGTAATGGAACGGGCTTTGGACAGCTGTGTGACCTGGTCTGATGTGGCTGCTCTCTGTATTGCCTGTCCGAACGAAGCAAGCGGTCCCGGAACCGTTGCGGCGAATTCAGCCAGGTCCACCATAGACAAGGTCAGTTCTGAGCTGTCGTTATCATTGGAAGTCCAGGAAATATAGCTGTCAATGATCTTGCCTCCCAGTTCCGTGGTCGGCATAGAGGAATTCCCGGAAAAATCACTGACCCAGTCGGTATAATACCATCCGGTTCCGGGCTCGGTCTCCTCCGAAGCGATCATATAATCCGCAAAAGGAGTCAGGGCACAGGCTGTTTCCGCATTTGCCATCAGGCAGGCGTCAAAGCCTACAAAGTCGAACTTTGTTCCTGCATCCTTCAGGGCGCGGTAGATTTCATTAACCTCCATAGATCCGTTGGGATGCTTTTCGTCATAGCCGTAGCCGGTAACCGATCCGCCGCCATGGTCCCAGAAAATCAGGATATTGCGGTTTGACGGATAATTAGAAGAAGCCCACTTAATAAAATCCGACAAAGTTCCGGGCTCCGTCATGGCCATATCTCCGACATTTTTGTCCAGTGCCTTCATGCCGCCGTCCACAATCTGCCAGCGCTGGCAGGTTTGGTTCGAGACGACATTGTTTTTCCATTTTTTCGCACCGCCGGTCTGAACGACAATATTGACCTTATCCGAATGAGAAGCCTTTACCATCTCCTTGATGTCACTGGAAGCCATTCCGTAGCGGGACTCCAGGTCCGCACCGCACATATAAACCATGATCGTGACCTGATCCGAGCCGCCGCCCTGAATTTTCGTATATTTCTCACGCGCACCGGGAGCGACCGTCGTATCGACCTGGCTCATGCTGCCATCCGTATAAGTTGCCTGCGGCATATTGAAACTGCCGCTTTCACCTGTATGTACCGTTTCAGCTTCGTCGCCTTCTTCTGTCGTGACCTCCTGCAGCTGATTGGATTCAGAAGAACTGTCCTCATCCTCTCCCATGCAGCTGATAAACAGGAAAATCAGGATCAGGACAATAATGATCATCAGAAAATGATGCCTGCCGGATCTTTTCGGGCCCCTGCTGCCTGATGGTCCTCTGTCTGTTCCGCCGCCCCCGGAACTGCGGCCGGGACCTCCGACCGGACCGATCCCCAGCCCTTCTCCTCTCTTATGAACGCCGCCCGAACCGGTTACGCTGCCATGCTGCCTGCCATGTGAACCAACTGCCATATTCTCTGGTCCTCCTTGTAAATAGGTATCCGCATTTTTGTTATACCTGTACTTCTTTCAAAAACAGGATTCAGCGCATAGTTATTAATAAATTATAACCCAGTTTCCGGTATTTTTGTACTTTCCTTGGTTCAATCCCCTTTCATCCCTTTCAAAAAAACAATAGAATATAAAAAGACCCGGCAGTCCGGCTTTAAAAAAGCTCTTCCGTCAGGTCTTTCTGCTAAAAATGCTAGATTTCTTTTTCTTTAAAGTTCTTCAATCTTGGCAATTCTTCTCTTATGGCGTTCCCCATTTGAAAATGGAGTTGCAAGGAATGTATCGACAATCATATCAGCAAGACCGGGGCCTAAAACGCGGGCGCCCATGCAAAGGACATTTGCGTCGTTGTGTTCCCTGCTCATCTGTGCGCTGAAGCAGTCGGAGCAGAGCGCCGCGCGGATTCCCTTCATTTTATTGGCTGCCATGGAAATTCCAAGACCTGTTCCGCAGATCAGAATCCCCTGATCGCATGTTCCGTCCTGGATAGCATGTCCGACCTTATGGGCATAATCCGGGTAATCGCAGGATTCCATACTGTAAGTTCCGAAATCCTTGTATTCAATCTTTCTCTCATCCAGATGTGCTTTTACTTCCTGCATCAGCGGATAACCGCCGTGATCACAGCCAAGTGCAATCATGATGTACCTCTCCTCTCATCCGTACACGACAGCCTCTTCTAAATGCCGCCGCAGATAGGATATGCAGATATTTTAAAGGCTGCGTAAAAAACAGCCGTCACTGCAATCCATTTTATAAAGATACCTCACCTAGGTTAAATCAAAAGAAAAGCCGAGTCAATCCCGGCTTTCCTTTTCATTTTTGCGTTCTAACCGAACTTTTTTATTATTTATCACCGAAAACCTTGCGATAATCTTCCTGGAATTTAACGATACCGGCATCGGTCAGCGGATGCTTGCACATCTGCATAATAACCTTGAAAGGAACCGTAGCGATATCTGCCCCTGCCATAGCGCACTCAGTAACGTGCGTGGTGGTACGGATAGATGCCGCGATAATTTCAGTCTCAATTCCGCCCATAGAGAAGATCTGAACAATCTGCTCAATCAGGCTGATTCCGCTCATGCTGATATCATCGATTCTGCCCAGGAATGGAGAAACGTAAGTAGCGCCGGCACGTGCTGCCAGCAGAGCCTGGTTTGCGGAGAAGATCAGCGTGCAGTTGGTCTTGATTCCTTCCGAGGACAGAACCTTAATAGCCTTAAGTCCTTCCGGGGTCATCGGAATCTTAACAACCATGTTGGGATGGATTTTGGCAATCTCGCGTCCCTCTTTGATCATGCCTTCCTCATCCGTTGTTGTAGCCTTAACCTCACCGGAGATCGGTCCGTCAACAATCGTGCAGATTTCCTTCAGTGTCTCGACATAATCTCTGCCTTCCTTGGCAATCAGAGACGGGTTCGTGGTAACGCCACAAATAACTCCCATATCATTTGCTTCACGGATCTCATCTACATTCGCAGTATCAATAAAAAACTTCATCCTTTTCTCCTTTACATTCATATTTATACACTAAGTGAAATGCTACACGGAGGAATACAACTAATCAGCCATGGTATTTCGGCGAATGAAATACCTGGCAAGCAGCCGCATCCTCTCCGCCATAAAGTACGCTGTAACTTCGACAGGAAAGGATACGTATCCGTCCTGTCGGGGCACAAGTACTTCATAATACAGCTTTGATCTGCTCGTAAACCCCTTCGCCGTCCAGCTGATACTTATGAAGCAGCTCGACAGCCGGTCCGGATTCGCCGAAGACATCATTTACACCGATTCTTGTGACCTTCATGGGCGCTTCTTCACTCAGGACTTCGCATACTGCGCTGCCTAAGCCGCCGATGATGGAGTGTTCTTCTACTGTGAAGACCCTGCCGGTTTTCTGTGCCGCTTTTACGACGAGTTCCCTGTCCAGCGGCTTGATGGTATGGATATTAACGACTTCTGCGCTGATTCCATCCTTTGCCAGCATTTTTTCGGCTTCGAGGGCGGAGTTGACCTCCAGTCCGGTTGCAAAGATCGTGACGTCGCTTCCTTCTTTCAGAACGATGCCTTTTCCGATTTCAAATTTGTAATCCGGTCTGTCATTGATAACCGGAACAGCCAGACGTCCGAACCGCATGTAAACCGGTCCGACATATTCATAGGCCGCCTCTACCGCTGCCCTTGCTTCAATATCATCGGACGGATTGAGTACAACCATGCCCGGGATTTCCCGCATCAGGGCAAGGTCTTCCAGGCACTGATGGGTTGCTCCGTCTTCTCCGACGGAGATGCCTGCATGGGTAGCTCCGATTTTTACGTTAAGATGGGGGTATCCGATGGAGTTGCGGACCTGCTCATAAGCACGACCTGCCGCAAACATCGCAAAAGTGCTCGCGAAAGGCACGACTCCGGTTGTCGAGAGTCCTGCTGCAATTCCCATCATATTGCCTTCCGCAATGCCGCAGTCAATGTGGCGGTCCGGAAATTCCTTCTTGAAAATCCCGGTCTTCGTCGCTCCTGCCAGATCCGCATCCAGGACGATTACATTATCATGCTTCTTTCCCAGCTCCACGAGCGCATTTCCATAGCTTTCGCGGGTGGCTATTTTCTTCACATCTGCCATGAAACTTTATCCTTTCTCTTTACAATTCCAGCCCAAGAAGCTCCTTTAGCCTAAAGATTCTGCGATTTTATCAAGGTCTTCCATAGCGACGGCATACTGCTCATCATTGGGAGCCTTGCCGTGCCAGCCAACCTGGTTCTCCATGAAGGAAACGCCTTTGCCCTTTAAAGTTTTTGCAATAATGGCAACCGGTCTGCCTTTGCCCATCTCTGCTTTTGCTTCTTCAAACGCAGCACGGATCTGATCAAAATCATTGCCGTCTTCCAGGTTGATCACATGGAAATTGAAGGATTCAAATTTCTTATCGATCGGATAGGGAGAGTTGACTTCCCCGATCTCGCCATCGATCTGCAGATTATTATTGTCCACGATGACAACCAGGTTATCCAGGTGCTTGGCTCCTGCGAACATTGCCGCTTCCCAGACCTGTCCTTCCTGAATTTCTCCGTCTCCGAGAAGCGTGAAGACACGATAGGATTTGCTGAAAAGTTTTGCCGACAGCGCCATGCCGACTGCCGCGGAGATTCCCTGTCCAAGAGAGCCGCTGGACATATCGACGCCCGGAATGTGCTTCATATCCGGATGTCCCTGAAGATAGGATCCGGTATGTCTGAGTGTAAGCAGATCTGCTGCAGGGAAAAATCCTCTGTTCGCAAGTGCCGAATAATATCCGGGAGCACAGTGTCCCTTGGAAAGCACGAAACGGTCACGGTCCGGATTCTTCGGATCCTTAGGATCGATATTCATCTCTTCGAAATATAAGTAAGTAAAAATATCTGCGGCCGAGAGTGAACCGCCCGGATGACCGGATTTTGCCGCATGCACACCATTTATGATGCCCCGGCGTACCTCAACTGCTTCCTTTTGAAGTTCCAGTTTTGTCATAAGATTCCTTTCCGTATTAAAAAAAATACTCTGCCTTACCATATCCTTATATATATGATGTATGTGCCAAAAGTATGATACCAGATTGTTCCGCGCTTCGCGCTCCCACAATCTGCCCTGATATTCGGAATTCGCGGGGCCCCGTTCTCGCTTCGCTCGGTCGGCGCTAAGC
>JAXJVN010000091.1:0-4981 GCA_036308545.1 Eubacterium sp.
GCTTAGCGCCGACCGAGCGAAGCGAGAACGGGGCCCCGCGAATTCCGAATATCAGGGCAGATTGTGGGAGCGCGAAGCGCGGAACAATCTGGTATCATACTTTTGGCACATACATCATAAATAAAAGGAATAAACGGTATGAAAATACTTGCAATTGACAGCTCCGGCATGCCGGCATCGGTGGCGGTGCTGACAGACGGAATCCTGGAAGCGGAATATACTATAAATAATAAACTGACACATTCACAGACTCTTCTGCCTATGATCGACCAGGTTTCGAAGATGATCGGACTGGATACGGCAAATCTGGACGCGATTGCTATTGCAGCAGGACCGGGATCTTTTACCGGGCTGCGGATTGGCTCGGCTACGGCAAAGGGACTGGGGCTTGCCCTGGACAAACCGATTATCGAGGTGCCGACCTGTGATGCTCTTGCATTTAATCTCTACCGGACCGGCGGACTGATCTGCCCGATGATGGATGCACGCAGATCCGAAGTCTATACCGGCATTTACCGTTTTGAGGGCGACCGGTTCATCACGGTGAAAGAGCAGACACCGCTTGCGGTGGCTGAGATTGCGGCAGAACTGAACAGGCTCGGACAGGAAGTGACGCTTGCAGGAGACGGAGTTCCGGTCTATCTTGAAAAACTGAAAGACCTGCTGACCGTTCCCTTCTACGCAGCGCCCGCGCACCTGTCCAGGCAGAGGGCGGGAGCGGTCGCGGCTCTCGGAGCCAGACTCTTTGAGGCAGGAAAAACGGTTTCCGCTGCGGACCACGTGCCGGTCTATCTCCGTTTATCCCAGGCGGAAAGGGAGAGAAAAGAGAGAGAAGAGAAGGGAATCGCCGAAGGCAGATACGGGAAGAGTACGCATTTATGATCAGACAGATGGCTTCGGCTGATGCAGAGCAGGTGGCAGAACTGGAAAAATCAGTTTTTGCAGTGGCCTGGACGCTGGAAGATTTTAAAAGAGCGGCATCAGATTCTAACTACCTCTATTTCGTCGATGAGGAAGAAGGCAGAATCCGCGGTTTCTGCGGCGCACTGCTTTCGATAGACGAGGGAGATATCACTAATATAGCGGTTTGCCCGGATTGCCGCTGTCAGCATATCGGGTGGAATTTAATGCAGACTCTGCTTGATGAAACCGATAAAAGAGGAATCCGGAAGATTTTCCTGGAAGTGAGAGAGAGCAATGCCGCAGCCAGGAACCTTTATCAGAGGAATGGATTTCAGATTGCAGGAAGAAGGAAAAACTACTACCGGAAACCGGCCGAAGATGCGCTGGTCATGATGAGGGAGAGAAAAGATGTTCAGCCGTGAATTTGATATTGTACTTACTATTATTTTTGGAATGATTACTGTTGCTTTCTTTATTGGAAAGGGCGGCGCTATCCTGGATTTATTCAAGGGAAGCTATCAGGCGCCGAAAAGGTCCAAAGCCAAGCAGGCAAAATATGAAAGAGCAGTAGGATTTTTCATGCTGGAGCTTACCATCACAGAAGCGGCCATGGCTATCTGGCACAATATGGCTGTTATGGGCTTTGTATCCGCCGCCGCAACCGTCGTGGGCATGATCATTCTGATCGTTTATATACGCAGACTGGATCAGTAACCCTGAAAAAATTACGGCAGGCACCTACTGCCGTATTTTTTATCAGAACTTTACATGAAATTTACAATTTGCTATAGTTGAGAGCAGCTGGGGTTTTCCCAACTGCTCTTTTTTGTGTATAAATCTTGTTTGCCATCTCGGGACACATAGTTCACTTGACGAGGTATTTTTGAGTCCGGTGAAATAGCGTGCGGAGCAATCCGAATGTCTGCAGCACAGCGGGAGCACGAAGTGCATGCGCTGTGTGCTGGATTTATGCACGGATGCAAATATATCCGCGGAGGATCTTATGAACATTTTTTCCATCTTCAGCCTTTTCGGCGGTCTGGCTTTTTTCCTGTTCGGCATGAATGTCATGTCAAACAACCTGGAGAAAATGGCCGGCGGCAGACTGGAAAGCATTCTGAAGAAAATGACGTCGAATCCCGTCAAGGGAATGGCTCTGGGAGCAATCGTGACCATAGCCATCCAGTCTTCATCGGCTCTTACCGTCATGCTGGTCGGTCTTGTCAACTCCGGCATCATGGAAATCGGCCAGACGGTCAGCGTCATTATGGGATCGGATATCGGAACGACGCTGACGGCATGGGTCCTGTCCATGAACGCGATTGAGTCCAGCGGCTTCGCAGCTTTTCTGAAGCCTGAGAATTTTTCTCCGGTCGTTGCCTTTATCGGAATTATTCTGGTCATGGCTTCCAAGAATCCGCGGAAAAAGGATATCGGAACGATATTCTGCGGCTTTGCCATCCTTATGACCGGTATGACGATCATGTCGACTTCCGTAGCTCCGCTGGCTGAAGTGCCGGAGTTCCGGCATCTGCTGGTTGCATTCGATAATCCTATCCTGGGCGTCCTGATCGGCACGGCCTTTACCGGAGTCATCCAAGCTTCCGCGGCATCCATCGGTGTCCTTCAGGCCCTTTCCCTGACCGGCACGATCAGCTACGGCATGGCGATTCCGATTATCATGGGCGCCAACATCGGTACCTGCGTAACGGCAATCCTTTCCGGCATCGGCGTCAGCAAAAAAGCCAAAAGAGTCCCCTTTATCCATATCAGTATCAAGATTATCGGAACGATTGTCTGGATGATCGTCTATATGATTGCGCGCTATGTGCTGCGGCTGCCTGTTTTTGATCAGATCATCAATTCCTTCCAGATCGCGATTTTCCATACCATATTCAATATCGGAACGATCATCATTCTCTTCCCGTTCCAGAAGGCGCTTGTCCGCCTGTCGGAGCGCTTTATCAAGCTTGACCAGGAAGCGGAAGAGAACGAGAAGAAAGTCCTGCTGGACGAACGTCTCCTTATGTCTCCGGGCCTGGCAGTCCGCCAGTGCCGCGAGCTGACTGTCAAGATGGGCAAGCTGGCAAGAGAGGCCTTTACACTTTCTCTTACCCTACTTTCAAAATATGAGGAAGAAACTTCAGCAAAGGTTTATTCCATGGAAGACCGGCTGGATGAGCTGGAGGATGCCCTGGGCACTTACATGATCAAGCTTTCTTCCAAAGACCTGACGGAGCGTGACAGCAACTGGATCAATGAGATGCTGCACAGCATTAATGATTTCGAACGGATCGGCGATCATGCCATCAACATTGCCAAGAGCGCAAAAACAATTTATGACGAAGGCCTGAAGTTCTCGAAGGCAGCAGAAGAAGAACTGGCAGTCCTGGAAAGCGCCCTTTCGGAAATCCTGACCATTACAGCGGACTGCTTCGAGTATGACGATGAGGTCAAGGCTGCTTATGTAGAGCCGCTGGAGGAAGTGATCGACGACCTGACCAAGGAAATCCGCAACCACCATATCACGCGCGTTCAGACAGGAGAATGCTCCGGAAGGCTGTCCATCGTCATGACGGACCTTCTGACCGACTGCGAACGTGTTTCGGACCATTGCTCCAACGTTGCAGTCTGCATTATCCAGACCAAGAACTCCAGCTTCGAGACCCACGATTATCTGCAGGAACTGAAATACGGAGAAGAACCGGCCTTCATCGGCGAATTTACCCAGTACAAGAACAAGTATGTCTTGCCGGAAGATACTATTCCGGTCAAGAAGAAAAAGAACAAGGACAGCAAAGAAAGGAACAAAGAGAAAACAGAGAAAGGCAAAAAAGACAAGGAATCCAGGAAGAAGCAGTAATTCGGAAAGTCTGTTCGAAAATAAATACGAATGTGAAAAAAGAGCGGCGCCCTCTCAGGGATAGCTGCTCTTTCTGGTTACGCGGACAGTGAGCCGAACGGGCATGCTTGTGATGTGAAATTCCTGCAGGGTGCGAATAGACGTTAAATCCGCTTGTCAATTCATAGATAGGTGGAAAGAGAACTGTACAGAACAGCTGCGGTTGGCAGCAGGGAGTATAAAATGTACAAAAAGTCACATCATGAAATAGAAAATGACAGATAAATCTCCCTGCGTGACAAGAAATCGGAAATTAACTGGAAAATATGCACAAAAGAAATTGGAAACGTTTTCACAGCTTTCACAAAGTTGACATTTGACGTTGAAAACGTTTCCAAAAGATGCTATATTCATAATCGTAGAAAACGTTTCCAATACAGCAATGACAAGGAACAGAGCTATTTTGGAAAACGTTACCAGAAAAAATGCTAACGTATCAAACAGGAGGAGAAACATGAAAAAGAAAGCTTTAAGTGTAATGCTTACAGCAGCTATGGCAGCTACCATGCTTGCCGGATGCGGCGGATCATCCAGCTCCAGCGCAGCAGCAAGCAGCGCAGCAGCATCAAGC
Organism: Eubacterium sp.; assembly: GCA_036308545.1. Taxonomy (GTDB): domain Bacteria; phylum Bacillota; class Clostridia; order Lachnospirales; family Lachnospiraceae; genus Bilifractor. Next base: position 4,377 of record JAXJVN010000091.1, read on the forward strand.
GCAGCAGAGAGCGCAGCATCTTCTGCAGCGGAAGAAGAGGAAGTTGCAGCAGAAAGTACTGCAGCTGAAACAGAAGCATCCGGCGAAGGAAAGGTTTACTACCTCAACTTCAAGCCTGAAGCTGACGAAGCTCTTCAGGCTATCGCAAAGACCTATACCGAGCAGACCGGTGTTCCGGTAAAGGTTATGACCGCAGCTTCCGGAAAATACGATGAAACTCTTACCTCCGAGATGGATAAGACTGATGCTCCGACCATCTTCAATATGGGAAATTCAGGATCCGTTGACAGCTGGGGTGATTACGCACTTCCGCTTGATGACACAGATCTGATCAAAGAGCAGACCACTGACGTATACAACCAGAAGAACGCGGACGGCGATACCGTTTCTGTCGGCTACTGCTACGAATCTTATGGTATCATCACCAACAAAGCACTGCTTGAGAAAGCCGGATATTCTGTAGACGATATCAAGAACTTTGATGACCTCAAGAAGGTTGCTGATGATATCCATGCACGTGCTTCCGAACTTGGATTTGATGCATTCACATCCGCAGGACTTGAGGGCAGCTCTTCCTGGAGATTCTCCGGACATCTGGCAAATGA
>JAXJVN010000092.1:0-2957 GCA_036308545.1 Eubacterium sp.
GAATAAAGGGAACGCTCAAAAAGAAACGTCTGATAACCATTCTTGTCACCGCAGTATGCATTGCAGCTCTGGGCTTTGGATTGTTTTATGGTCTTGTCGTTCATGAGAAGTATATTCCCTATGAGGAAAGCGGACTTTATGTCTCAGAGGAAGCCATTCGAACAGACAGAAATTATTACAAGAGCACCGGCCTCTACTCACCGGATGGAGAGACGCTTTTCTTGTATATGACAACAACAGCCTATACACAGATGCGAAATAACACGTCTATGGTGGGTGTCCCAATCATTTCATTGGACAGGGCGGCGCGAACCTCAACAATAGAGGATGACAATGGTACCGTAACAGAGCAGGTATGCAAAGAAATATATTATGTTCCGGAAATAACCGCGAAGCAGTATATGCATGCTATGAAGTGGACAAATGAAGGCACGACTGATGAAGAAGTCCAAAAGAACCGTGATAAAGAAGTCGAGGAGCTGAAAAGCGCATCGGTCCTCGTTTGGAGTGAATCAGAATAACAGATACATACCGTTACACGCAGGCAGTCTTGTGAGAGATCATGAGACTGCCTTTTGATTTATGAGGAGTCGACATCCTTGCATGGCGACTCCCAGTCTAAGAAAATACAGAAAAGAACCCGGAAAGGATGGGATGAAATATGTTTATACTCAGAATCTTACTCAAGACGGCACTGCTTCCCGTAGTGCTGATCCTGTTATTCGTAAAGGTCATTGTGAAGGTTGGAATGCAGCTCTCTTCCATTATTCTCGGCGGTCTGATCCTCTTTGTAGCCGGCTGTCTAATTTATACGATCACAAAACAGGCCTGGAGTCAGACCTTCCTTCTGGCCTTGATCGAAGCCGGTATCATGGGCATTACGATCGGGACCGCCGTCATCGAGAGCCTGATCGATGCAGCATTGATGGGAATTGCAGGCATTTGAAGCCTCTATTGAATTAACTTTTGCATATTTTTCAAAAAATCTCTTGGAAAGTATTGACCCCTACGTTACGTCATGGTTTATAGTGACCTTACCAAAGGCGAGGGAGTGATGAACTATGATGACTGTTAACGAAGTAAGCAAGCTGACAGGCGTGAGTATACGCACCCTGCAGTATTACGACAAGATCGGGCTGCTTCATCCGGCAAAATATACAGAGGCAGGCTACCGGCTGTATGACGATGCGGCACTGGAGACCCTGCAGCAGATCCTTCTCTTCAGAGAACTGGAATTCCCTCTGAAGGATATTAAGGAGATCATCAGCAGTCCGGATTTTGACAGGAGCAAGGCCCTGGAGCAGCAGATCGAGCTTCTGAAGCTTAAGAAGGAACACATCGAGAACCTGATCGATCTTGCCGTTGGAATAAAAGCGATAGGGGTGAAACCATTGACATTTGATGCATTTGATACAAGAAAAATAGACGAGTATGCAGCGCAGGCGAAAGCCTCCTGGGGCACAACGCCGGCCTATAAGGAATATGAAGAGAAATCCAAAGGCCGTACAAAGGAAGACAACATGAAGATCCACCAGGGACTGATTGATATTTTCGGAGAATTCGGACAGATCCGGAATACAGATCCCGCATCGGAGGAAGCGCAGGCGATGGTAAAGAAACTGCAGGATTATATCACAGAGCATATGTATACCTGCACGAAGGAGATCCTCAGCGGCCTTGGAATGATGTATGGAGGCGGAGGCGATTTCACATCAAATATCGATAAGATGGGCGGCGAAGGCACGGCTGAATTTGCCTCCCGGGCAATTGAGATTTATTGCAGATAAGCAGTCCGCCAGATACGTCTGCCAAAATGACAACTGAATAATGCCATTACATAGAACGGTCCTGAAGCCATAAACTTCTGGGCCGTTTTGTGTTGCCTGAAAACGGGAAGATCCCGGGCTCATGGCCGATCGCGGCAAGAAAAGCATGAGAAGGAGCATCCGAAGTGACCGGTCACGCTCAGGCAGTCTCTATCACACCGCCCGGAAGGGCAGATTTCATATAAGGAGGCCTCGATATGGCATTTTTCAACAGTGCAGTCCAGGTACTGCAGACTCTCGTCGTGGCCCTCGGAGCCGGTCTCGGTATCTGGGGAGCAATCAACCTGATGGAAGGTTACGGCAACGACAACCCCGGCGCCAAGTCCCAGGGAATGAAGCAGCTGATACCTAACAGGGTGTAACAGGTATAATGGGAAAATCAAAGGAAAGGAAAAGCACAGTCCGAGCGCAATTCCATCGCCGCAGAGAGTATGAAAGGCTTGCAGATCGGCAGGTCTTTTTGTGTTGGATGTGGAGATGCTGACCAAGAGCGTAATGATGTAAAAATGTCGGTGTTGATGATGGAATACTGTTTTCGGCCTTAGTGAGTGATTACGAGTACTGCGCTTCCATTTCGCGGTCAGAACAACAGGTCTTGACCGGCAATTTGTACTCTTCAATTTCATAAAGGTACCGTAGATAGGGGAACCGTTCTTTTTCAGGAAAGAGCGGTTTTTGCATATTTATGGACACGGCGAAGTAAAAAGGCCGGGTCTTGGAAAGGAGCTTTTTTATGCTATTCAACAGTGCGGAGAGAACGATGTTGACTATATGGGGATGCGACCGTCGGGATCTTACGATCCAACGCCTGGCATTTGCTGCTGCATATGCCGTGGATCCGGAATTCAAACGAACCGTCTGCCGGACCAGAGACCGGCTGATCTCCGGAATCAGTGATGAGCACTATTCATTGTATTTCAATAACGTGATCAGGCCCGGGCAGGGACATGGTGATCTCGCGGGGTTAATGAGAGGAGGATACTCAGCATGAGAAAAGACCATCTTACGAAATATGAACAGGAAACAATATACCTGACAAGCCGCGGCGATGATACGGTGAGCATCTATACGCATGAGCCGGAGCTAAAGAGGCGAATGGCCGCATATGCAGCCAAATATCCGGAATATGCA
>JAXJVN010000093.1:0-6454 GCA_036308545.1 Eubacterium sp.
GCGAAGCGAGACCGCCGCGATAACGAGTGAAACCCGCGGAGCGCGTTTCATCTCGTTGGGGAACGTTGATCAGCATAGGGAACGCCGGCAATGTACCGGTACTTTTCTGCAGCCTTTTCTTCCGGAAAGGATCATTATCTTGAAAAAACGCAGCATTTTCAGTATAATTTCACTGCTATAGGTTTATTAACCGGTTACAGTGAGACAATATTTTTTATCCATTTACTGTTTCAATTTTGATTTTTTTCAAAAAAAGGAGAGTCAATATGACAAAGAGACCTACTGTGCTGATGATTCTTGATGGATATGGTGAGAGCCCGATTAAGGAACATAATGCTGTTGCCGAAGCCGATACTCCGGTTATGGATCTACTGAAAAAGACATGCCCCTATGTGCAGGGACAGGCGAGCGGCGAGTATGTAGGTCTGCCGGACGGTCAGATGGGCAACTCTGAAGTCGGGCACATGAATATGGGCGCAGGAAGGATCGTCTATCAGGACCTGACCAGAATTACCAAGGCAATTAAAGATGGTGATTTCTTCAAGAACCCGGAACTGATTGAAGCATGTGAGAACGCCAAGGCAAATGATGCTTCTCTGCACCTGTGGGGACTTCTTTCTGATGGGGGCGTTCACAGCCACAATACCCACCTTTATGCCCTGCTGCAGATGGCAAAGGACAGAGGCGTGAAGAATGTCTACGTTCACTGCTTCCTGGACGGCCGTGATACCCCGCCGACATCCGGAAAGAGTTATATCAAGGCTTTGATGGATAAGATGGAAGAAATCGGTATCGGCAGGATTGGCGTGATTTCCGGCCGTTATTATGCAATGGACCGTGATAACCGCTGGGATCGTGAGGAGAAGGCGTATCTTGCCCTGACAAAGGGAGAGGGCGTTGACGGCGGATGTGATCCGTTAGCTGCAATTCAGGCATCGTATGATCAGGGCGTTAATGACGAGTTCGTTGTTCCGACTGTTATGAAAAATGAGGACGGTACACCGGTTGCAACGGTAAAAGACGGTGATTCCGTAATCTTCTTTAATTTCCGTCCGGACCGTGCCCGCCAGATTACCAGAGCGTTCTGCGATCCGGAATTCAAGGGATTTGCAAGAGAAAAGCTCTTGAAACTGACCTATGTCTGCTTCAAGGATTACGATGAGACCATTCCAAATAAGCTGATCGCCTTCAAGAAGGAAGAATTGAAAAACACCTTCGGCCAGTATCTGGCTGATCACCATATGACGCAGGCCCGTATTGCCGAGACAGAGAAGTATGCTCATGTAACCTTCTTCTTCAACGGCGGCGTTGAGGAGCCGAACCCGGGAGAGACCAGGATCCTGGTCCATTCCCCCAAGGTTGCTACTTATGACCTGCAGCCGGAAATGAGCGCTCCTGAAGTTTGTGATAAGCTCTGCGAAGCAATCCGTTCCGGAAAATATGACGTTATCATCATTAACTTCGCTAACCCGGATATGGTAGGCCATACCGGAGTAGAAGCAGCAGCGATCAAAGCAATCGAAACCGTAGACAAATGCATGGGTAAAGCCATTGAAGCCCTCAAAGAAGTAAACGGCCAGATGTTCATTACTGCAGATCATGGAAATGCAGAGAAGATGGTTAATGAGGAAACCGGCGCACCGTGGACCGCTCATACAACGAATCCGGTTCCTTTCCTTCTTGTAAATGCGGATCCTGCCTATACCTTGAGAGAGGGCGGGGCTCTCTGCGATATCGTACCTACCCTGATTGAGATGATGGGGATGGAACAGCCGGCAGAAATGACCGGAAAGTCACTTCTGGTAAGAAAATAATAGATTTCCATAGACGCATAACCCGGCAGGGCGCTGTTTTTGCAGGGACCCTGCGGGTCATGATCCATTTACAGGAGCCTATTCATGCGACTGGTTATTCAGCGTGTTCAGAAAGCGCAGGTTGATATAGACGGCCGGACCGTAGGAAGAATCGGAAAAGGATTTCTGGTTCTGATTGGCTGCGGAGAAGGCGATACAAAGGAATCGGCAGATAAGTATCTTGCAAAAATGTTGAAGCTGAGGATTTTTGAGGATCAGAATGGCAAGACAAATCTTTCACTTTTCGATGTGGAAGGAGAGCTTCTTCTGGTTTCTCAATTTACTCTTTACGCAGACTGCAGAAAGGGCAACCGTCCCAGCTTCGTCCATGCCGGCAAGCCGGAAGAAGCCGAAGCACTGTATAATTATTTTGTGGAAGAGGCAAGAAAGGCAGTTCCGCATGTTGAGACAGGGGAATTCGGAGCGGATATGCAGGTATCGCTCGTGAATGACGGACCGTTTACAATCATTCTGGAGAATCTTTAAACGATTCATCTGAATCTTTAAAGCTTCGACAGTCGGAAAAGCAGGACATATATGTAAGAACAGCGGCAGCAGCGAGCATTGCTGTAAAAATCAGCATTGACGGAGTACCGTCTGATGTGATAGTATAAACGAAGTGTTTTTTTGGAGGAAATTACTTTGGCAGACATCATTCGGACAATTTTAACCGTTCTTTTCGCAGTCGTAAGCGTTGTTCTTGTTGTTATCATTATGATGCAGCATGGTAAGGACCAGGGCCTTGGAGCCATTGGCGGTATGTCTTCACAGGATACATACTGGAGCAAGAACAAGGGACGTTCAGAAGAAGGAAATCTGATCCGCCTGACCAGAATCCTTTCTATCGTATTTGTGGCACTTTCTGTTGTGCTGAATATGAATTTCTGATTTCCAAACGAGACGGTAAATTTAATCAGGTAAAGGATAAGCTGCTGCAGAAATGTAGCAGCTTATTTCAGTTATCCCTGACAGCGAGCCGCAGAAGGAATTTTGCTCGGCAAAGGAAAAATGTTCGGTAAAGGAAAAAAATATGTCAGAAAGCAGACGCGATAAACAGAAAAAGGACAGAAGGCAGGGAAAATCTGCATACCGTTCGGAACGTCCGAAGACCGGGCATAAAGCGGGAGGCCCCGGAGGCAGAAGAAGAAATTATATTCAGAAGAGACGGGAAAAGCTGGTCTTGGACCTGATCTCATCCAAGAATTACCGGCCAATGAAGGAAAAGGAAATCGCGGATGTTCTGGAAATCCCCAAGCCGCTGCGAAAAGACCTCCTGCATGTCCTTTCCGTTCTGGAAGCACAGAATCTGATTGAAATTAATTCCAGGGGTCGTTATCAGAGAGTCCGGAAATATGGTTCCTATGATGCCATAGAAAGAGACAGGACCGGGGACTCTCCGTCAGCAGGTTTTTCTTCACAGGCGAGGGAAGAGGGAAGAAAGGCTGTTTCTCTCCCGATGAGCCTGGAGGAAAGAAGAAAGAACAGCGCAGCAGAGCAAATTACAGAAACAATACGCGCTTACGGACTGCCAACCCAGTTTACTGCAAGAGAGCTGAAGCAGGCGGATAACTGCCGGAAACCTCTTAATGAGAAAGACTTTGACGGAAGATTGGACCTGAGAGGAATTGCAGCAATCACGATTGACGGAGATGATTCAAAAGACATGGATGATGCCGTTTCTCTTAATCGAGAGGGAGCTTACTGGAATCTGGGAGTACACATAGCAGATGTCAGCAATTACGTTCAGGCAAACAGTGCCCTGGACCGTGAAGCTTTGAAACGCGGAACGTCTGTTTATCTTTGTGACCGCGTGATCCCTATGCTGCCGAAAGCACTCTCAAATGGCATTTGTTCTCTTGTGGAAGGAGAAGACCGGCTGACGCTTTCGTGCCTGATGAAGATCGACAGGAATGGAAAAATTGTAGACAGCAAAATACGGGAAAGTGTAATCTGCTCTGCTCACAGGATGACATACAGCGTGGTAAACCGTATCCTCACGGAAGACGTATCGGAATTAAAAAAAGAATATGCGGATATCGTTCCTATGCTTTTTGAAATGAAGGAGCTTTCTGAACTTCTGAGAAAAAAAAGAAAAGAGCGCGGCGCCATTGATTTTGATTTTCCGGAAACCAAATTTCGGCTGGATGAGTCGGGAAAGCCGGTTGAGATTTATCCAAATGAGGTAAATGCGGCTACGAAGCTGATTGAAGATTTCATGCTGGCAGCTAATGAAACAGTAGCAAAGACCTTTTTTAAAAAGGGAGCACCCTTTCTGTACCGGACGCACGAAAAGCCGGACCGCGACAAGATGGAGAATGCGCTTGCCATGGTCAGAAAACAGGGGCTTCCTGCAGAGAAAAATGGCCAGGATATTACTCCGGCTGAAGTGGAGAAGATCATAGACCTGGTCAGGGGAACTTCAAATGAGGCTCTGCTGTCCAGACTTCTTTTAAGGTCCATGAAGCAGGCATGCTATACGACAGAGTGTATTGGCCATTTTGGCCTTGCAGCACAATATTACTGTCACTTTACTTCACCGATCCGCCGTTACCCGGACTTGCAGATCCATAGGATTATCAAGGACGACCTCAGAGGAAGACTGGATGACCGGAAGAAAGCGGACTATAATAAAAGGCTGGATGACGTCGCATGGAAGAGTTCGGCACTGGAACGGCGTGCGACCGAGGCAGAACGTGAAACAAACAAGATGAAGATGGCAGAATATGCTCTGGGGCACCTGGGAGAGGAATACGATGCCGTCATCTCCGGCGTTACCGGGTGGGGATTCTATGTAGAACTTCCAAATACAATGGAAGGCCTTGTACATATTCTGACCTTGACGGATGATTATTATGTTTTTGATGAAGAAAACTGCTGCCTCAGGGGCAGAAAGAACGGGCGGGAATTTAAACTCGGCCAGCCGGTTCGCGTACGTTTAAAATCAGCGGATATTGCTCTTAAAAATATCGATTTTCAGCTTTGTGAGAACGAATCAGAAACAGAATAGAGAAATTACGGAAACGTGTTCTGATGAAACTTGGCAGCAGTAACAAGAACAGGGTCAGCATTACCGAAAGAGCAGCAGTGCGGCAAAAGCAAGGTCAGGATTACCAAAAGAGCAATAGCGCGGCAAAAGCAGGCTCAGCAATACCGAAAGAGCAGTAGTGCAGCAAAAGCAAGGTCAGGATTACCAAAAGAGCAATAGCGCGGCAAAAGCAGGCTCAGCAATACCGAAAGAGCAGTAGCGCGGCAAAAGCAGGGTCAGCATTACTGAAAGAGCAGCAGTGCGGCAAAAGCAAGGTCAGGATTACCGAAAGAGCAGTAGTGCAGCAAAAGCAGAATCAGCATAACAGGGAAAAATGAATGAAAAGTAAAGGTATCAAACTCATCGCTAATAATAAAAAGGCCTACCATGACTATTTTATCCTCGAGAAGGTTGAAGCCGGAATTGCGCTCGTGGGAACGGAGGTAAAATCTCTCCGCAACGGCAAGTGCTCAATCAAAGAATCGTTCATCCGCATCGAGCATGGTGAGATGTATATTTACGGCATGCATATTTCACCATATGAGAAAGGAAATATATTCAACCGTGACCCCTTAAGAACAAGGAAGCTTCTGGTTCACAAACAGGAAATTCTGCGGCTTCTCGAGAAAATAAAAGAAAAAGGTTATACACTGGTTCCGCTGCAGGTATACTTTAAGGATTCTCTTGTCAAGGTGGAAATCGGCCTGGCAAAAGGCAAGAAGCTCTATGATAAAAGAGAAGACCTGGCAAAAAAAGATGCCCAGAGACAGATGGAAAGAGAATTCAAAGAACGCAATATGCGCTATTGATGAAAAAAATCTCCGCAGCAAATGTTCACTGCATTCGCTGCGGAGATTTTTTCAGCTTCTGTTTCGAACAATTGGAAAAAGAAGCCCTATTCTTTTGGAAGCTCTAAGCCATAAATGGAGACAAATCCACTGCAGGGAAAGAGCGGTCACGATGGACCTGGCGGGAATCGAACCCGCGTCCGAAAATCTATCCATCCGGCTTCTTCCATCACAGTCATTCTATTGACATTCCCTCTGCCTCACGCCGGATGACAGGCTTAAGGCTTCAGTAGCTTCATGAAATCTTTTTTCTTCTCAAAGCTTTGAAGAAAAAGTTCCCCGCTTTCTTTGATGCCGGACATGCCCCGTCGCGGGAGGGCGGTTCAGCCGACAAGGCTGCTCTTAGGCAGCCTGCGCTACGAAATTATCGTCTGCGTTTAAAATTTAATTCCAGGTTTTAGCGTGGTCCCGGAGTCCACGGATGGCTTCCCGAATTTCAAAACCCCCGTCGAAACCAGTACAAGCCCTTGAAAAGTACCGGTACAGCAGTCTGAAATTCTGCTTGCCATAAAACTCAATTTAGCCGTTGAATTTTATGTAAAATATATCTTAACATGCAATTTTAATGCAGTCAATGTATTAATCTTATATTTAGCGAAATGTTACGCTACGATTCGAGCAGATGCCTTACAGGGACGCTTCCGCTTTTTCCGCCTCGCAGCGGTACATAAGGGCGCAGCACCATCTAAGGATGGCGCTGCGCCCTAAGTACCGGCGGGCTCCAAAAC